>CAZPEQ010000081.1:0-8967 GCA_964585605.1 uncultured Weeksellaceae bacterium
GTCCATCAGATGTGCTGATCATAACAGTAGGGATCGTCACTGATGCTCCATCAGCACCAGCTCCCATACCAACAGGTGCACCTGTTTGATTGATGATAACTACACCAACGGCACCAGCGTTTTGTGCGGCCAAGGCTTTGGTTCCAAATCCGCATCCTCCACGCCAGAGGACAGCGATCTTTCCATTCACGTCGCTCACAACTCCACCAGCATCGCAGATGGTGGAATCTCCTAGAGCGTCTAGCGCGATCGCCAGCGTGTCCATAATGGAGTTCGCCGGTATGTTAAGGTCGGCAGTTCCCCAATCCGGCGGGTCCGCCCAAGTAAAAGTCAAATTCGCCTCTAAAGCCGCAGGTTCCGCTACGTAAGTGATAATCTGCGCCTGCATAGAAAGCGTTGCAATGGCCAACACGCAGCCGAGTAAAATTCTTTTCATGATCAAGGTCTTGTTAAACGTTTATGAACTCAAATATAATAAACACGCCTTATAGGGCCTGTTTTAATTGAATGTTATCTGTGTGGCATTTAATATACTGTATGTCAGTCTGTTATGTTTTTTTTGGAGGTCTGAAAAGCAGACTGCAAGAATTCAATATCCCCTGCTCGTTCAGCGTCTTCTGCTTTACGGTAACTGTTTGCCAAGTTGTTCAGCGCCCGTTTGATCATGTCAATATTGGAGCATGGTGCATAGAAAGAGGGGTTGGGTTTGATCTTTAAACGTGCTAAGAATTGATCGATTTCACTTGCGGTCAAAATATCGCCTCTGCTGAATGGGTTGATGTAGAAAAGAACTCGCGTATTTTCCTCCTTCTGCACCGTTTCGTTCGTATACGCCAAGATGAAATGGTTGGGAAGATTAACCCCAGCAATAGGCAGTTCCAACTGTTCGGCAATAATCAAATACAGCATAGAGAGAGTTAGTGGGTTACCCTTTTTCGCGTTGATCACTTCATTTAGAAATGAGTTCTTCGGGGCGAGGTAGTAGTCTTTATTCCCTGCGAAACCATGAACTTCAAAAAGTTGATGATTAATGATCCTTACTTTCTCAAAGGCGGTCAGCCCAGTGTGCAGTTCAAGCCATATGTCTTGACGCAGTGCGTTGATCTTGCTGATAACCTGAGTGGCGTCAAGCTCAGCATAGCGGTACTTGCAAACGATCAACGCACCTGTCAGGAGGTCTTGTTCTTCCGAATTCACCCAACTGACCAACTCCTTGTGCACACGCTCAATATGTATGGTGTGGAGGAGGTCTTCTACTCGGTTGCGAAACACAACACCATGGTCACTTAACTCCCAAGCAGACTCCAAGTGCCCAACAATGGCAGGTCCTATGTCCAGTATCCGACGCCGAATTTGATCGTAAACTTGGTCGTCTGGATCCTCTAGCAGGTCGATAAGTGCAACCAGTTCATTTTCTTCCATGACCGGGTTCTTTCAACCGTTCAAGCACATGCTCGATCATGCCGTCAACGGCCTTCTGGTAATTGCCACTATATGTTTTGCTACATCGGTTCGCAATGACCGTGCAGATCGTGCATGCTTGATGCCCAAGCATAGCACTTAGACCATAGAGCGCACTGGTCTCCATTTCATAATTCAAGAATTGGAGACCGTTATGATCAAATTCAGCGAACTGATCGTTCAAGTCAGGTGCCGCTGGTCGCATTCGAAGTTGTCTTCCTTGTGGCCCATAGAAACCACTTGCGGTTGCGGTAATACCTTTTCGACAGTCTTTACCCAACAGGTTCACCAAATCCGAGTCCCCTTCGCTCAAATAGAACGAGGGGAATGAGGGAGGGCACACCAATGTTTCTTGTATTTTCTTCAGCAGACCTTGCTCGGTTTCGGAGTATTCATGGTCGTAATACTGGCATACGTTGTCCAGGCCAAGGGCAAAACGACTGACCACAAAAGAATCCACCGCTACATCCGGCCTTAAGGCGCCGCATGTGCCCAGACGAATGATTTTGAGGGATCTAAGTTGCTCTTTTACTTGTCTCGTATTCAGGTCAATATTCACGAGTGCGTCTAACTCGTTCAGCACGATATCAATATTGTCTGTGCCTATTCCCGTGGCCATAGCCGTGATACGCATGCCTCCAAGTTCTCCTGTATGGGTCACGAATTCCCTGTTCTCATGCACAAAGTTCAGGCGATCGAACCGATTGCTTATCTTCTTAATTCGGCCAGGGTCGCCAGCAATAAGTACAACATCGCCTATTTCTTCCGGGCGAACACCAATGTGGTACGCAGCTCCTCGTTTATCTAAGACCAGTTCACTGGGTGCTAAGGGTATTCCTGGCTTGGTCAGCGAACCGCTTTTCATTTTCAGTTCTGCTGGGAAAACACTTTTTTGAGCAAATCAGAAGTACGCGCGAGAGGATCTTTTCTGATTTTATTCTCTTCGTTGCTGATCATTTTGAATAGGCCGTCGATCGCCTGATTCGTCACATATGCATTCAGGTCAGGATCTATCGCGTTCCCTCCGGTAAGAATCGTTGCCGTATTGTAGGCAGATGTGACAGGCTTCCATGCTTTGGTTAACTCTACTTTACTCGTGGCACGTTCCACCACGGGGGAAAACTTCTGAATTAGCTGACTCGTGGTTTTCTCCTTCAAGTAGTTCGTTGCAGCACCTTCGCCTCCTTTCAGAATAGCGAAGCCATCTCCAATGCTCATTCCCTTAATGGCATTAACAAAGACAGGTACAGCTTCTTTCGTTGCTTCCTCAGCTGCACGGTTCATGGTCATCTCAAAGTTTTCAACCATACCGTTCATGCCAAGGTCCACAAGCGTATTCTTTACTTTGATCGCTTCTTCTGGGAAAGCGATTTTAATGAGCTCGTTCTTCCAGAAACCATCGGCAATGCTGGTCGCGCCAACTGCATTTTGGGCGCCTACCTCCAATGCCTCCTTTAAGCCTGAAATGACTTCGCCGTTGGTAAGGCCAGCTGCCGTTCCCGTTGAACCTAGTGCCTCCGAAGCCACTCCAACACTATCTTGGAATTGTTGAGAAGTGCATGATATCATTACTACGCTTAGCGCGATAGCCAGTTTTTTCATTTCCGTTTTTCTAATTCGTTGCGCCAATGTTCTGGAATCTTGATTGATCGTTTCTCTTGGTAATTATAGCAAACCATCGTACTGGTTCCAGTACAACAAGGCGTTTCTTGTTCACCATTTACTATGAACATATCGTATGCCAAAGTGAAACTTTTTTGACCAATATTTTGACAACTCACGTCAATAACCACTTCGTCTGCTAGGCGGATTGGTTGTAGGTAATTCACTTCGTTCCTGGCCAAGATCAGGCTTTCTTTAAACCACTCGTGCTCCGTGGGTACGAATTCCCCTAGAAACGCCATGCGGCCTGCTTCGAAATAATTTAAGTATTGGGCATTGTGTACATGCCCCGCTAAATCAATATCGCTGAACCGTACGGTCACCGTTGTTCTTTTCCTATACACTTAGGCGATCGGATTCAGAGCCGCACTAAACACGGTAATGGAGTTAGGGTCGCGATCGTAGAACAGTTTGTCTAACGCTTCCTGAATGTTCTTCGCAAAGAAATAAGAAGTCTGAAGCGCCTTTTCTCCTCGTGCGCTCCACTGTATGGTGTATGAACTGTTTTTCTCTTTGTAACTCTTCACATAGTCCAACATGCCACGCAGTGCATCAACTTTATCAGCACCCTCTGTTCTATGGAACAAGAAACTCTGATCATGCCTTGGGTTCAGCGTTACCAAGTGTAGACTGGTAATCGAGTTCTGCTGGTCAAAATTGAAAATGAGCCCATCGCTACCAATGCCAATATGGTTGGATACCTCTTTTTGCAACTTGCTGATCTCCAAATTTTTGTCCTTTTCCATCCTTACCTGTAAAAGTGTGCCTACTTGCACGTACAAATATCGCAATGAATATTGGTACTGCTTACCAACGTTGGTCATATAGAAATAAGTTGACTTGCAATGCCACATGAATTACGCCCAGTTCTACATTTGCTTTCATGGCCACATCACTCGTTACAGGAGGCGCAGGATTTATGGGCGCGCACGTTGTCAAAGAATTACTATCCCTGGGGCACACGGTTGTTGCGCTGGACGACCTAAGCGGCGGCTTTGAAGATCAAGTTGATGATCGAGCTGTTTTCGTTAAAGGCTCCATCAATGACACGGAACTGGTGGAAGGCCTCTTCGACGAACACAAATTCGATTACGTCTACCATTTGGCTGCGTACGCAGCGGAAGGATTGTCTCACTTCATTAGAACGTTCAACTACAACAACAATCTAATGGGGAGTATAGTCCTCATTAACGCTTCTGTGCGGCACAAGGTTAAATGCTTCGTGTTTACTAGTTCCATTGCGGTCTACGGTTCTCAACATCCGCCAATGACCGAGGATATGAAGCCTGTTCCAGAGGATCCGTACGGCGCAGCCAAGCTTGCGGTGGAGCATGACTTATATGCGGCGCGGCACATGTTCGGAATGGACTACGTGATTTTTCGCCCTCACAACGTTTACGGGGAGTATCAAAACATTGGGGACCGGTACCGGAATGTGGTTGGTATTTTTATGAATCAGTTGATGCAAGGAAAGAAATTGTCTGTCTTTGGAGATGGAGAACAGCAAAGGGCTTTCAGCTATGTAGGTGATATTGCACCGATAATGGCCAACTGCGTGAATGTTCCAGCGGCAATGGGCGAGGTTTTCAATATTGGTGCTGACCGAGCCTATACGGTGAAGGAACTCGCTACCGTGGTCATGGCTGCGATGGAGGCAGAGGGGGAGTTAGATCATTTGCCCGCACGAAACGAAGTATTACATGCGTACAGTGATCACAGTAAAGCCAAGCGTGTATTCGGCAATGTGCCTGAAACGTCCTTGAAAGACGGGTTGGTACGTATGGCAAATTGGGCAAAGACCGCGGGTTCGCGAGAAAGCGGCCATTTTGAGAACATTGAGATCATGGAGAAACTACCTCCGAGCTGGTTGCAAAAGTGAACCACCCTATTTGATTAATTTCGCCGCCATGCCGCGTGCTCTATTCATTGTACAACACCGTGCAAATCGTTCTCCTGGCCAACGTTTTAGGCACGAACAATACTTGCCACACCTACGGGCCAATGGCTGGGAATGTGAGGTGAGCAACATTATAGGACAAGAGGAGGATAAAGTGCTTTACAAAAAAGGCAATGCCTTGAAGAAGGCTGCTGCCATGAGAAAGGCGCAAAAAATTAGGCGTGCAGATGCAAAGCGGGCATCAGAGTTTGATGTGGTCTTCTTGTTTCGGGAGGCCTTGATGACAGGCTCTATTGAATATGAGAAGTTAATCAAGGCTGCTGGCCCTAAGATCATCTACGATTTTGACGATGCGATCTGGATCCAAAGTGTAAGTGAGGCGAACAAGAAATGGAGTTGGCTGAAAGACCCGAACAAAACATCCAAGCTCATTGAGTTGAGTGATGTGATCTTTGCGGGAAATCGGTATTTAGCTGATTACGCGGGTGGTTATAATGATAATATTAAAGTGATTCCTACGACAATAGACACCGAGGAATATGTATCAGTTCAGCGCACAGCTAGGAGCAAAGTGGTTATCGGTTGGAGTGGAAGCATCACGACCATCCAGCACTTTGAATTTGCGATACCCATACTGAAGCAGATCAAAGAGAAATTCGGAGATAAAGTGGAGTTCTCTGTGGTAGGTGACGGCACTTACGAGAACCCAGGACTCGGCATTAGAGGCCTGCCTTGGCGAAAGGAAAGTGAATTGACCGATTTGCAGAATATGGATATTGGTATTATGCCCTTGCCTGATGACGAGTGGGCGAGGGGTAAGTGTGGATTAAAAGGCCTGCAGTATATGGGCGTTGGGGTAGCTACGATCATGTCACCGGTGGGTGTGAACTCTGAGATTATCCAGGATGGGGAGAATGGTTTCTTAGCCGCAGAGATTGAGGATTGGGTGAATAAGCTTACTCAGCTGATTGAAAGTGAGGAACTTAGGCAGAAAATAGGAACGGCAGGTAGGCGCACTGTAGTAGAAAAATACTCGGTAGCTGCCTGGAAAGACGCATATTTGAACGCATTCAACGAATTGATAGCATGACCACTCAATTGATGAAGAAAACGGCCATTACCCATGTGCATGAAGCACTAGGGGCGAAAATGGTTCCCTTTGCCGGGTATGAAATGCCTGTGCAGTACACAGGTGTCAAAGACGAGCATTTGTGCGTACGTCAGCGCGTTGGGATGTTCGACGTGAGCCATATGGGAGAGTTCTTAGTAGAAGGAGAACAGGCGCTGGAGTTAATACAGAAGGTTACCAGTAATGATGCTAGTGTTCTCGAACCGGGCAAGGTTCAATATAGTTGCCTTCCCAATGAAGACGGCGGTATTGTGGATGACCTGTTGGTCTATCGCCTAGCATTGCCTGATTCTCATGGTGAACACTATGTATTGGTGGTTAACGCTTCTAACATTCAAAAAGACTGGGACTGGATCAACAAACACAATGACTGTGGTGCGGTGCTCAAGAATATATCTGATCACATGTCACTATTCGCGGTGCAAGGCCCTGAGGCGACTGCAACGCTTCAGCCCTTATTCGATTCAGATTTAGGCGGCATGCCCTATTACACAGCCCAATACGCTGAAATGAAAGGTGTGGGCTTGGTAATGATCTCCTCCACGGGTTATACCGGTGCAGGTGGGTACGAGGTCTATGTGCCGAATGACAAGGCGGAGAAGGCCTGGCAGGCGATCATGCAGCAAGGCAAGCCGCACGGCATTCAACCTTGTGGACTGGCTGCACGGGACACCTTGCGGTTGGAAATGGGCTTTTGCCTGTACGGGAACGACATTGACGATACCACTTCTCCACTGGAAGCGGGGCTTGGGTGGATTACCAAATTCACCAAGAACTTTACGAATAGCGAGGCTCTGAAAGCACAAAAAGAGGCCGGTGTGAAGCGGAAACTCGTAGGTATTGAGCTGCTTGATCGCGGTATCCCTAGGCAGGGATATGATATCTTGAGTCCGGAAGGAGAAAAAATTGGAGTGGTAACTTCCGGAACCATGAGCCCCTCTGCGAACAAGGCGATTGGTATGGGATACGTGCTTGCTGCGTTCAGTAAAAAGGAAACGGAAATAGCTGTTGAAATCCGTGGTAAAGCGTTAAAGGCGAAGGTGGTAAGACCTCCCTTCATCAATCAAGGATAAGATGCCTTCATCTAGAAGAGGTAAGGATTATTTGTATCGGGTTGAAGTTTGCTTTCTCCCCGAGTACTACGAGCACTACGCGGCTGAAATGGATATCGTAGTGGTCATAGATGTACTGCGAGCCACTTCGGCCATGTGCGTTGCATTTGAACGTGGACTTGATTCCATTATACCTGTCTCTTCGGTTGAAGAGGCTAGAGATTACATTGGCAAGCCAGGCTATTTGGCCGCTGCTGAGCGGAATGGAGAAGTCGTTGAAGGTTTCCAGATCGGTAATTCACCCATCGCCTTTAGCAAGATGGACCTAACAGGTCAGACTGTGGTTATGACAACGACCAATGGTACACGAGCCATTGAAGCTGCGAAAGACGCGAAGCAGCTAGTCGTTGGTTCATACTTGAACATGTCCGCGTTGACTGACTATTTGTATGCACAGCAATCAAACGTACTGTTGTTATGCTCTGGCTGGCGAGGGAAGGTTAATTTAGAAGATACCTCCTTTGCTGGTGCGGTCGTTGATAGGCTCCTTGATAGAGGCAAATTCGGCGCGGAAGAGGACTCTAGTATCGCTGCGCAGTATTTGCATAAGGCAGCTCAAGACAATTTCTTGGGCATTTTGAAGGCAGCGCCGCACCGGAGAAGATTAGAAAAGCTAGACCTGTTGGATGATGCTAAATTCTGCCTTACCCCGGACCAATGCACCGTGATTCCTGTTCTAGAGAACGGCCGATTGGTGCCACTTGACGTTAGCGTTTCGTCATGAAGACGGCAATACTTCGTACCGGGTTGTTGCTCCTGCTGGGAGCACTGCTTGTTCCAATGGGAACAGTGGAAGAGGCTGAAGCTTGGGGGTTCTATGGGCATAAGCGCATCAACAGGATGGCTTGTTTTACGCTGCCTCCCGAAATGTTCGGCTTTTACAAGAAACATATTGACTTCATCTCAGACCATGCCGTCGATCCAGATAGACGCAGGTATTCAACGAAGGGTGAAGCGCCTCGCCACTACATAGATATTGACCATTTTGGGTCAGAAGGAGAAGATCCTTTCGACGTTATGCCCAGAGAATGGGACTTGGCTGTGAAGAAGTTCTCAGAAGACACCTTGCAGGAATATGGTATCGTTCCTTGGTGGATTCCAAGGCAGTATAGCAAGTTGGTCAAAGCGTTTGCCAGGGGAGATGTGGATCGGATCCTACGTTATTCAGCGGAACTGGGCCATTACATTGGAGATGCCCATGTGCCTTTGCATACAACGGAGAATTACAACGGGCAGTTGACCGACCAGGTAGGTATACACGCGTTTTGGGAAAGCCGCATTCCTGAATTAAGCGCGGAAGAATACGATCATTTCGTGGGCCAGGCAGCATACGTGGCTGACCCTTTGGACGCCGCGTGGGATATCGTAGAACAGAGCCACAATGCGTTGGATTCCGTGTTGAGCTTTGAAAAGCAACTGGCTGAGACTTTCCCTCCCGATCAACGGTATATGTTTGATGACAGAGGCACAACACAACAGCGCACGTATTCAAGGGCTTTTTCAAAGGCGTATGAAGAAATGCTAGGTGGTCAGGTTGAACGCCGCATGAATCAAGCCATTGTGAAACTTGGAAGCTTTTGGTATTCCGCTTGGATAGATGCAGGACAGCCTGACTTGGCGCTGATCGAGACGAAAGAAGTTTCTGACAGCTTAAAGAAAGTGCTTAAGGCTGAACAAGAAGCACGGCGTATTGCTACCAAGGCCAT
>CAZPEQ010000082.1:0-8930 GCA_964585605.1 uncultured Weeksellaceae bacterium
CCGGTGGTCACCACATCATCTATAAGAAGTATATGCTTGCCGTTCAGGGCCATCGGGTCTGACAATTCAAATACATCCTTTACATTTTGCCAACGCTGTGATCGGCTCTTTCGTGTTTGCGAGCTGGTCTTTGTGACCCGTTTAAGTAAGGTCGGTTCGATAGGAATATTAAGATGTGCGGCAAGGGATTCAGCAAGAAGTAAACTCTGGTTAAATCCCCGTTTTCGTTCTTTCCTGGGGTGCAAGGGAACTGGGGTCACGAAGTCAACATCCTTGAATTGTTCGGCGTTCGCCAAGGCCTTACCCATCTCTTTGCCAACAAATTCAGCCAATGCGCGATCGCCCCGATACTTGATCTTGTGCATGATCTGCTGCACAGGGCCATCCGCAGAGAAATGCCACAACGCGGCGGCGGCGTGTACTGCGACCTTTCCCCAAAACAATTGAATTACTGGGTTCTCGGGCATTTCTTCATACCGGGTCAGGGGCAAGTCTAAGGAGCAGGCCAAGCAGAGTTGCATTTCATGTGAGAGCAGCGGCGTATTGCAACATGCACAAGGTCGAGGCAGTAAGAGGTCCGCAGTAGCGTGCAAATATGATTTTAGTCCGTTCACTATTTTGTGAAAAATTAGCTGAAAGAGGCTAGAACCCCGAACACTTCAAATTTAACTTCGTTATACAAAGGCGGGCAAGGCCGTAAAATTGAATGATGAGCGATAAGAAAGAAAATCGGACGAACAAAGCATTAATGGCCATAGCAGGCATCTTGTTGTTGACCACTGGTTTTCTAGGATTCAAACTGGTGAATAGCAACCGCATCATTGAGTCGCAGGAAATGAAGGTCGATGACGTAGTCCAGGAGCGGGAGAACGTTGAAGCTATGTTGTTATCTACGTTGGAGGAGTATGAGGAACTTGAAGTTTCTAATGACACTATGAATGCAGAGATTGCCGCTCAAAAAGCACAGATCGAAGAGCTTCTGGTCAAGGTGAAAAAGAACGAAGACCTGTCGTGGTTGTTGTCCAAAGCAAGGAAAGAGGCAAAGACCTTACGGAGTATCATGAAAGGATACGTGGTCACCATTGATTCACTTAACCAAGCCAATCAGTTGTTGATGGCGGAGAATGTGAACATCACGCAGGAATTGGGTGAAGTAACGGGTCAGAAACAGGCCCTTGAGTCACGTACCACGGAGCTTGAAGGCAAATTGGAAACCGGTTCTGTGTTGCATACGGTGTCCATTAATGCGAGCGCGGTGTACCTCAGGAATAGTGGGAAGCAAGTAGAGACCAATAAAGCAAGAAAAGCTGAAATGGTGAAGAGTTGCTTTACTGTTGGTGCGAACAAAACGACTGATGCGGGGCAACGAACGATGCATATTCGCATTATCAGCCCAGATGGTACTGTGCTGCCTTCATCGGATCCTAGTGGACGATTTGAGTTCAACGGCGGAGTACAAGGTGTGTACAGCGCAAAACGAACGATTGACTATGTGAACAACAGTATGGAGGTCTGCATCTTCTGGACAGCGAATAAGGAAATGAGTAGCGGAGAGTATACCGTTGAGGTTTACGACCGAGGTCAGGTAATCGAAAAGACCACGTTCGCACTCAAGTAGTTCAGAAGAATGCACGCAGTTGCATGCCACCCACATGTATAGTTCTATTCCCTTCTGACCTGCGGCCGTTGTAGGTGATATCCACTTGTAGATTCTTAGAAAGGTTGCGCTGAACGGATAAGCCCCAGGTGGCATTGTTACCTACGCGTAGGCCCTGCAATACCTCATTCCCTAAGGAGTTGTTCGGGTTGCCGTCATACTGGATGTTAATGTAGGATAGCGTGAACTCCACACTGCCCTTACCGGGTTCACTGAACCGCGCTTGGGTTTCGATCTCGTTCAACGTTGCGGCACCTGTTTCCCCCTCACTGCTGGCTTCCTTTTCGGTTAAACTGATTGCAGCAGATGCTCTAAAGCGGGTGTTCGGCTGCCAGGTGACCTGCGGTTCAGTACGCACTACATCAACGTTGTAGGTTCTCCCGGTCAACAAGTCAGAGCGGCTGAAGACAGAACCGGTTTCATACTCCAAGTTTAAGGTGAACTGTTCGGTGGTGTTCCAACGGATGCCTGTTTGTTGGCTAGACCGCCCCCGCGTCTCGAAACCATTGACCAAGTTACTCTTCGTTGCATCTTCCTGAACTGTAAAATTGACACTCCATTTTCGACTGGTGCGATCATAGAAAACCGTGTTGCGAAAAGAAGAATTGAATGAAAGCAGATTGGTGTCTAGTTCATTGAGATTAAATATATCCAACGCTGCTTGTAGATCATTGCCTGTCCTGCGATCATTGCGCAATGACGTTTGGTTGTTGAACTTAGAAAGGAACTTCTTAAAACCCTCTTTGCCGCTCCATATGCTTCGTGGTCGCAGATCCAATGAAACACTGAACTGATCTGCGTAAGTAGTGACAAAGTCGTTGGTTGGAACGAATACCCGAATGAAGTTTGCTTCGTAATTGAATTGGGCGATCTCAAACTCATTTAAGTCGCGCACACCATCACCACTGTAATCGATCCACACATACACACCTTGCCCAGCGGGAACCTCAACGTAAATAAACTCTTTGCGTTGTTCTGCTCCTGCGCCTAACTCATAGAAAATACCCAAGGAGAGTAGGCCCTTTAAAGCGTTCAGGTCGTATTCGATCCTGCCTAGGTAGGTGTTCTCTGGAGTTGCACTGGTAAGGGTGTCATTCAAGACACGCAATTGCCTGTAAGTAAGACTGGCCCGTAAGCGGTTGCGGGGGTCTTTGGCCAATTCGAAACTGCTGGTCAAGTTAGTTGCATCTGTCGTTCTCGAAAGTCCCAAGTTGGAGAAACCCAGATCTTGCCGTTTGCCGAATTGAATGCGGTACTTATTCTGAAAGGTATCTGGGCTTTGAATGAAGAATGCCCAATCGTAGAACTGATAAGTGCCAACTTGTAGCGTATCGCGGGCATCGTTGAATCGCCTGTTGAGCTCATGTTCATCTTGAAACCCGAGGCTGAACCCTTTGAAATTTCGCTTCAATACGGACTTGTGTCGCAGGAACGAAGAGGTAGCGCTCCTCCTTGTATCTAAGAAACTACCTGTAATGCTCAACTCAAGTTTATCACTGGTTCGCTGTGCTCCAAGTGTATGACGCAGCCCGAGGAATTGTTCTTGCAAGGAGTAACTGTTCAAGGAATAGCTTAGGTTGTCCCCCTTTTTGTTCCGCAACGCGAAACCCAATGCCCCAAGCAACTGGTCTTCTTCTTGCGGAAGCCCTAGGATATTCCAATTCCGTTCAAATTCTACAGGCCGGTAGCGTTCAATGCGTTCGAACCGACTATTCCTGAATTCCAATTCTCCATGTGTCACCAACGACAAACCTGTAGCGGTGTCTAATGCGAAGGTGTGTTCTGCACCGAATACAGCGGCTACACCTGCGTCATCCCCAGAGTCCAGGTTGGAAAAGGTATTCCTGTCAAAATTTGAATAAGCCAATTCAGAGAATAAGCGTGTTTTTTTGCTGGCTTGATGGTCAACGTTAAGCACGATCATTTGCTGCGCTTGTGGTGCTGCTAGCACACGAATGGGGGCACTGTCACCATTGCGCACGATCATTCCGTTTACGGTGTCTGGCGCTACCCAACGAAAAACACGTCCGCTTGCCACGAAGCCATCTTGAACATAGTCACCGTTACCCATGCCCACTTCTGAGAAAGTCAAGCGGAAAAGGGCCGTAGCCGGATCGGTGTCGAATACGTAGACCGGATCAAACCCCAATGAATCGGTTTCTCGATAGAGCACTAAGGTGTTGTCACTGCCTACGCTGTCCACACCAGTGGTGATCGCTTGTAAGGGATCATCGCCTGCTAGGGCGAGGATCGAGCGTTCGGCATCACCTACATCTTGTTGAAGCGGCTGATTTTTGTGGTCTTGTTCGCTGTAGAAGTTGAATCCCACCTTCGTTTTTCCAAGATCGGCGTTGGATGAAGCTAGAACTAAGGAACGGGTGTAGTTTCGATCGGAGTACTGGAATTCGATAACGATACGTTTGTCTTTGGTAATTAGTCTACGCGCTGTGAAGGTCACTTCAGCCGTATTGTAGTCGATGATGTAATCGTTCTCCTGTCCGCGAACGAGTTCTTGCCCATCAATGTAGACATGTTCTGTCCCGCTCAGCACAACAATGAATTGCTCGTTGGCATCACCTGTCAAGCGATAAGGCCCTTGATTATTCTCGATACCTTGAATCACGTTGCGAGAGAATTTGCCTTTGCTGATCGCACCTGCACCTGTAACATCAACGCCACGTTCACCCGGTAAGCTGATAAGTTGTTTATAAGAGACCCCCTGTACTTTTTTGAAATAGTTGAGGAAATGGCTTTTAGGCCGTCCTAACACCATATCACCTGCTACTAACTCACGTTCCTTATCAAACAATTTGATAAAGACCTGATCGAAGTCCTGCAACTCCAAGGTGTTACCGTTGGCTTGTATCGGGATCGTGTTGTCAGTAACCGATGCAACCACATTCAAGTCTTCCGTAAGCTTCCCCGCAAGTTCTAAGTTGAATGTAGAGTTTACGGCAAGGTCTTGATTGTTGCCGAACAGCACCCCACGAGAAATACTTCCTGCTTTAGTTAGTCCTTGCAAGCCGAAAAGGTCTTCTCGCTTATCATCAGGTTGGTACTTGAAGGGATCCACCTTATCCTTAGTGGAACGATCCACCATGGTTAGCTCTTTCTTTTGCAACTGAGTGGTGAACGACATAGGAAGACGTCGGTAGGTAAAAGTGGCGCTATCGCCTAAGCAAGTGTTTCCGTTGTATAGGAATTTCGAGCCTAATGGTTCAACCCAATAGCTGCTTTTATCGATAAGGGTGCTTGCACAGCGAACCGTTAGCGAAGCCGTTGCCACCGAATTACTGTCGAGCAAGATGGTGTCGTTTGTAAGTAGCAGTCGCTTCTGAACAAGATTACTTTCTTCTTGCGCAGAAACAGACAGCGCGCTGAAGAATGCAATTAAGAAGATACTGCTAACTAGCCTGAACATCCGGTTTCCTCAAGGAGCTGACAAGGTAGTTGCGGCACCGTTCTTAGTATGCACGATCAACAGGTACAAATTGGTCTTCTGTTCAAGTTCGTTGCCTCGTTCTTGAAATATATTTGGGCGAACCTCTGGGTGTATGAAGAATTTGTTTGTTTGCATGACTGCGTTACTGCTGGTTATCGGCTGCGCCAGTGAAGACAAGGGTCAATCCTCCCATGCGAAGGGAGGAAAGCAATACGGTGGTGTGTTCAAATGGAACGAGACAGGGGAGCTACGTAGTATATTCCCATTGAACATGACCCAGTCATCGGCACAGCGCACGGTAAGGCCGATTTACCAAGGTTTGACAGGTTTTGATCCCAAGGATTTATCCATTCAACCAAGCTTGGCAGAATCCTGGAATATGTACGAAAATGGCCGGGTATTCGATTTCAAGATCCGCAAAGGAGTGAAATTCCACGATAACGCGTGCTTCCCGGACGGCAAAGGGCGTGAACTAGTGCCCCAGGACGTTGTCTGGTGCTTAAATCAGATTTGCAGACAATCTTCTCATAACCAGATGTTTTGGTTGTTTCAGGATCGAGTGCTGGGTGCAAATACCTTATATTCTACTAGCACGAAGGATCCCAATACCACGGAAACGGTAAAGGGTATTTCGTTGATGCCCGATGGGGTCATTCGTATTGAATTAACCTCTCCGTATCCCGCTTTCTTGAGCATTTTGGCACATCATGGGTGCTGGATATACCCCAGGGAGTTTGCTGAACACTACGAGGATAAAGTTGATGTGTTCGCTGTGGGCACGGGCCCATTTCAGCTGAACACTTTCAAAGAAGGAGAAGTTGTTTTGTTAGATCGGAACCCGGATTATTGGGGTCAAGATGAACATGGAAATACATTGCCGTTCTTAGACGTGGTGAAAATCAATTTTGAACGAAAGAAGGAGGTAGAGGTAGAGGAATTCTTGAATGGGAATTTGTCCATTATTCAAGAGATCCCTTTGTCCCGAAAAGAACTATTAACAAGTACTGAGAGTGGCAATATGGACTATGTGGTTCAATCCACTTCCTCGCTGACCGCGCAATTTTATTGCTTCAACATGAACAATCCGCCGTTTGATGATGTGCGGGTGCGTCGAGCCATTGCGATGGCGATCGACAAGGACCACATAGCGGATTCCATTCTTTCTGGATTGGCCATTGCTTCTAAACATGGCCTTGTTCCTACGTTCTTTAAAGATTACCCTAAGATCGAAGGCGTGGGGTTCAATCCGGAGGCTGCACAGCAATTGCTTGCTGAAGCAGGCTATCCGAATGGGGAAGGATTCCCTGTTATGGTCATGCAATTCTCCGGTTCCGGTTTTGGATATGTTGATGTGGTCAATGCCATACAAGGAATGCTGAAAAAGCACCTGAACATTCGCGTACCCATATCCACTTTGCCCTCCGACCAATATTTTGACCTAGTGGAGACCGGGAGTGCTAAATTTTGGCGAGAAGGCTGGTTGGCGGATCACCCTGATCCAGAGAATTTCCTTGCCTTGTTCTATGGCAAGAACGCTCCTCAGGACAGCAATGAGCGTACTTATCTGAATACAACGCGATTCAGAGATGCGGAATTTGACAAGTTGTTCGTGCAGGCAGGCCGTGAACCGGATGTGGAATCACGCATGGCCATGTATGCCGCTGCTGATCAGCGCTTAATGGAGATGTCTCCGGTCATCCCCATTTATTTTAGTAGGGCAACTCGATTGGTGCGAACAGATATTCAGGGCCTGTACCTCAACGGTATGGAAAGCATTAGGTTGGATCAGGTCTGGATCGATCGGACAGCTACGATTCCTTAGTAAACAGGACTCATGATGTAGTTGTAAGCCAACTGCTTGGCGAGTGGCATAAAAGACTCCACATGCGGTATGGTCATATCCGTGCGAAACAGGAATGTCGCGGGATTAGGTAGATCGGCGTTCATCTTTACCAGACTGCTCTTCAAACGCTCAGGCGTATTTCGTGGCGTATTCTGGAATGTCTGCAAATACTTCGTCGTTAAACTCTTGTATTGATCGTCATCATACTCTTCCAGGAACAACTGCATGCAAAAAGAATACACACGGGTCTCGTTCCAGCTGCGCAAGAACAAGTAGCCTTCCGTTGTGTTCAAAGGAACTAAGCCTACTGGTGATATGGATATATGATCGAACAATTGCTCTTTGAGCTCTTGTCCTGTTTCCCAAGCCTTTTCCATTCTTGGAATAGCCATATCTATGACATCATTGATGATATCAAGTATCTCGTTCTCAGGCAGTTTGGGTTTTGCGTATTGCAACGACCAGTTATTAACGTCTAAACCAATCAGGTCAGAAGATAATAACCGTTCCCAAACCAATTTTTCGTCCTTAAGTGCGTAGAGGTCCTCTAAATGAGTTCTTAGTTCGTCTAGGTAAGGATACAGTTTCTGCTCTTGGAATCGTTCGTTAACTCGTTGCAAGTAAGCTAGTAAAACGTACTCTTTAAGCTCAACGTCGAAAGTCGGTGTACTTACCCAGTTCTTTTGAAGCGCTAGACTCATTGAACTGGTTTACGAAGTGTGTAGAAAAAAGTTCTTTCAGCCTCGGAGGGCCATTCGAAGGGTTGTTATTTTGGATAGTACAGAAATTGATCCATCGAACCATGGCAAACCGCCCTATTTCCTTGATTTTCTTGCTTGCCATATTAATGGTGAGTTGCGTGCCCTCTCGCAAGTTCGAAGAAGCCAACAACAAATTCAATGCCGCCAGTCAGGAACTCGAGACGCAGAGAACGCGAGCTTTAAATGCAGAAGCACGGTTGAACGAGCAGAATGCAACGGTACAGGATCTGAAGAATCGCAATAGCAGGCTTAACTCCGATACGGCGATCCTGGGTTCCTCATTGCGCCAAATGACGGGGCAGTACGACAAGATCAACCAGCTGAACAACGAACTGTTGGACAAGTACAACACCTTGTTGTCGGGAGATAAAAGTGAGAACAGGAAACTGCTCACTGCCTTAGAGACACTTCGGTTAAGTCAGCAGAATGACCAGGATTCACTGAGCCGTTTACGTAGGGAGGCGGAAGCACGCGGCGCTCGGCTTAAAGAATTAGAGGATGAATTGGCGAAGAAAGACCAGTCCATGGCTGATCTCAAGGCAAGAGTGAAAGCCGCGTTAAGTGGGTTCGAAGGCAAGGGCCTTACCATTGAAGAGAGAAACGGGAAGCTATACGTTAGTCTAGAAAATAAGCTCTTGTTCTCTTCGGGTAGTGCAGAGGTGGATAAGAAAGGCCAAAAGGCGCTTACGGATTTGGGTGCGGCCATACAATCAGAAACGGATCTGGAAATACTGGTGGAAGGTCATACGGATACCGATCAGCTGCGCGCTGGATCTAAGTACGCGGACAACTGGGACTTAAGTGTAGCGCGGGCAGTGGGCGTAGTCAGAATCTTGCGGGAGAACAGCTCCCTGGATCCGTCGCGAATCACTGCCGCTGGGCGAAGCCAGTACTTGCCCGTAGATGCGAACGACAAAGCCAAGAACAGGAGGATCGAGGTGATCTTAGCTCCTGATCTCAGCGGATTGTTTGATTTGGTGCGTTGAGCACGGGTTAACAACAGCCTGAACCGGGTGCGCATCCGTTATCCCCAAGTGAACCAAGTGCTACTTTCTCTTTGGGCACTTCGCACGCCCCAGAAGCTAGCCCTTTACATTCGGCCTGTAGGCTTTGTAAGGCGAATACCAAGGTGTCTCCTTGAACCGAAACGGAATGCACTGCATACGGACTAAGTCGTTGAGCCGTGTTACTGTATTCAAACTTCACCTCAACATCGCGGAACAGCTT
>CAZPEQ010000083.1:0-8886 GCA_964585605.1 uncultured Weeksellaceae bacterium
AAGTTTGCCATAGCCATTGCTCCAAACCAATTCTCCCCCTTTTACGATGCCCACTGCCAAACCGGGCTGGTCGAATTGTTTCACCGCCTTCGCAATGTACTTGTCTAAGGACTTGAGGTCGGCATCCCCAACTTGCGCGTTCAGGGTTGCAGATAAGAGTAGGGCGGGTAGGAGAAGCTTGATGTTCATGCTGTAAAAATAGGGACGATTAGAGGATTTGATAATTAGAAAATTCCACGCTGGAGGAAGGGCGAGTGTTAAGCGGGGTTCCCCCCAGATTTACTTGGCCTCTGTTAAGGAGGCCTCAAAGCGGTGCCCGTATATGAAGTGGGCTTGCTAAATGAGGCCACCGATGCGATAAGCCATTTGCACCATTCTAGCCGTTCTTGCCCTTTTTAGTAACCCTATTCAACCAGGGTAAACCCTCAGCAGAACGAATAGGGTATTAGCCCTAGGGACTTATCCTCATGCCTAAGCTATATTACCCTCGTCTAATGGCAGGATGGGTGAATATATCTAAGCTATTGTGTGTTCTACTGCTGCTGCATACATCAGGAGTTCTTGGCCAGGATCACACCAGCACTACAGCGAATGCAATGTTGGAAGAATTTCAGCAGAAATTGGACACTGCAGCAAATCCTGCTGATATTGCTTTTTTGCTCACTGATTTAGCATTTCTGCATAAAATGCATGGCCGTCATGAGTCGGCGTTGGATGCACTGGACTCTGCTATGACTATTGTTCGCGTTAACAATTTTAACTACCTACTTCCTCGAATTCATGGAAATTACGGTGAAGTGTATAATCATTTGGGCGATGTTGACGCTGCCTTGGAGCACCACCTTGCTGAATGGGATTGCCTGAAATTCGTTCAAGAGAGCAAAGTCGAAAAAAAGGATAGTGCATTTGTTTTACAATTGATTGCCAGTGATCTCAATCGGTTGGGATTTACTCATGATGCTATGGATACGATGCAGCGTGTGATTCGGATGATGAAGGAAACTGAACTAGCGGCTTGGCATGGCGGCGTATATCATTCGCTTGGCTTGATTTCTGCAGATTTTGGGGATCATGACCAAGGGGAGAGATATAGCAACAAAGCATTAGAAGTCTATCGGGCTTTTGGGAACAAGAGGTCTTTGATAAATGGCTTACTCAGTTCCGCTTCTCGTTATATTCTAATGAAAGAGGGAGAGTTTGCCCAAGCCCGGCTTGAAGAGGTAGAACAGATTATTAACCAGAATGATCTTGTTCAGTTTAGAGCTCCGCTTCATCGACAATATGCAACCTTGGCAAGGATGAGAAACAAATGTGAGCTAGCTATCGAACAAGCGGAGAAGTCTTTAGCGCTAAGTGTACAGAATCGTAAAACGGCTGGACGTTTAAGAATTGGATTGATCTTAGGGGAGTGCTATTCGAATACAGGCGATGATCACCTTGCAATCAGTGCGATCAAGCAGGGATTGGAATACAGAGAGAATACTATATATGACTCGGATATTCCAGATGGATATAAACTGCTGGCGGAATTATTGGAAAAAGTAGGGTCGCATGAAGAAGCACTAGCTACCAGAAAGCGTTACGAAGAAGAAGAATCGAAAATATATGAACGTCGCAAGATCGAGCAAGCACGAGTTTTAGAGGCAAAATTCCGTAACGAACAACAGCGAGTTGAGATCCTTCAAAAGGAGAATGAATTGACCCGCTCGGAGGCAGACCTACAGCTGGCATCTGCCAGGGTTCGAAATGTATCTATTCTCGCCGGAGGATTGGCCTTGGGTGCACTTCTTCTGTTTGCTTGGTTCCAGCAACGAAAGCGCCTTGCAGAGCAAACACTACTGACCGTGCAAGAAAGTCAGCGCGCTGCCGCAATGGAGGCAATGATAGCAGGTGAGGAACGAGAGCGATCCCGCATAGCCAAGGATCTTCATGATGGATTGAACGGAACTCTGGCAACCGTGAAAATGTACTTGAATGGATTGGTCAAGGATGTACCTGAACTGAGTACATCAGATCGCTATGAAAAAGCCAAGGAAATTCTGGAAGGAACCAGTGTAGAGGTCAGACGCATTTCGCACGACCTTATGCCCGTGGTCTTGATGCGGGATGGACTTGTTGATGCGTTGCGCTCGTATACTTCGAATATTAATGAAAGCGGAGTATTGAGTATGGAACTCGTTGCTGTGGGCATGAAAGAGCGTTTGAATGATAGCTTGGAACTTGCCTTATACAGGATCATTCAGGAGCTCATTAATAACGTTGTCAAACATGCGAATGCTACGAAGTGCATCGTACAACTGAGTCGTGCCGACCAGTTTCTAGAGGTCACGGTCGAGGACGATGGTGATGGCTTGGAAGGAGATGTTGATCAAGGTCTTGGGTTACGAAGCATACGTTCGCGCGTTGAAATGCTGCATGGCGATTCAGAATTCAAGAGTGAAAAAGGTGTAGGTACTAGTGTTTACATGCGCTTCTCATTAAACAGGACAACAGCATGATACGTGTGGCTATCACTGACGACCATCCACTGGTACTGCAGGGGTTGAACGACATGTTGAAAGAGAACGAGCAAATGCAGGTCGTTGCGCAGTGGAGTGACTCGTCGGCAACCTTTACTGAGATCAACCTGCATCAGGTTGATGTGCTGTTGCTTGATGTGAACCTGCCGCGTGAGGATGGTATTTCGCTTTGCAAGCGATTGAAAAAACTACATACCAACTTGGCCATTCTGGGCCTGAGTTCGCATGAAGATCTGAGTGTTGTAAAGGCAATGATGCGAGCCGGGGCGAACGGCTTTTTACTTAAAACGGTTGATGAGGAAGAGCTCTGCAAGGCGATCGTGCAAGTGGCCAAGGGGGAAGAATATGTTCAGATCATCATTGAACGTCGTTTGTTGAATCAAGCCATGGGTAAGCCGGCACCTACGCACAGTATTCCAACACTCACAAGAAGGGAAAAGGAAGTACTTGATGCGATCTCTGAGGAACTCACCTCTGCTGAGATCGCCGAAAAGCTGTTCATCAGTCCTAAAACAGTGGAATCGCACCGTGCCATGTTGTTCCAGAAGCTGGGCGTGCGCAATGCTGCGGGTCTTATCCGAGTAGCCATGGAAAAGGGGCTCATCTGAACATCAGGGAAAACCCCTGATCGATCTTTCGGGTGCTGTCCCTGTATTATCGCGAAAGACAACTTTCAATTTTTGTGGTCGCTGATCTTCGAACACCATGAGAGTTTTTACATCCTTCTTTTTCTTGTTATTCCTTACATCAACCTACGCGCAGAATGTTGGTATCAACGCAACGGGAGTGGCCCCTGATGGCAGCGCATTGCTCGATATAAGTGGCACCAACGGCGGGTTACTGATCCCGCGTATGACCACAGGCCAGCGCAACGCGATCGCCGCACCAGCAACCAGCTTGATCATCTTCAATACTACTGACCAGCAATTTGAGTATTTCGATGGCACCTCATGGGTGGCATTGATCAGCGGAGCCGGCACCCTCGATGATGCGTATGACTTCGGGGGTGCAGGGCTCGGAAATACGATCGTTGCGGATAGTGGCCCTGTATTCGTTACGGGGAATGATGGTATTGTTTCAACCGGAACAGGCGGAACGACTGGCGCTTCAATACCAACTGGTAGTGGAGTACGTATGGTGTGGAACCCAAGTAGACGAGCATTTCGCGTGGGTGAGATCCAAGGAACGGAATGGGACCCCGTGAATGTTGGCTTAGGGTCCAATGCATGGGGATTGAACACGGAAGCGAGTGGAGGAAGGTCAACTGCATGGGGAAGAGGTACTATCGCATCAGGTTTAAATGCTACCTCCTGGGGATTTAATACGATCTCTTCTAATGCACATACAACGGCATGGGGAAGTGTCACAGAGGCTGCGGCTTTTGGCGCTACAGCATGGGGTGATGGTGTTATTGCCAGCGAGATACTAAGTACAGCATGGGGGCTTAGTACGATATCTTCCGGCGCGCGTGCTACATCTTGGGGACGCATGACGGAAGCAAGTGGTCAGCGATCGACCGCTTGGGGTTCTAGTACACTTGCTTCGGGTCTAGGTTCAACTGCTTGGGGAGAGACAACACTTGCGAGTTCGTCGAATGCTACGGCATGGGGTTTTAATACGAGCGCGCTCAGTTTTGCGTCAACGGCGTGGGGCGAGGGCAACATTGCGTCTCAAGTAAATGCAACGGCCTGGGGCTTGAATAGTGAAGCGAGTGGACAGCGATCAACTGCGTGGGGTGGGGATACAGAAGGTCAAGGTGTGGAATCGACCGCATGGGGGAGAAGCACCTTGGCTTCAAGCGCAGTATCCACGGCCTGGGGAGACGGCTCTACTGCTTCTGGTTTTCGTTCAACGGCGTGGGGAGATGGGGCGACCGCTTCAGGAATTAGTTCAACGGCTTGGGGGCTAGATGCCGAGGCTACCGAACAACTAGCAACAGTTTGGGGTAGAAATACACGCGCGTCAGGTTTACGCTCCACAGCATGGGGCTTCAATACCAAAGCAAATGAAGCCTCTTCCACAGCATGGGGCTTCAATACAGAAGCAAGCGCTACGAGGTCAACCGCTTGGGGAGAAGGAACGATCGCTTCAGGTATAAATTCTACAACCTTTGGGCGTAACACTGATGCATCCGGTAATGAGTCGAGTGCATGGGGTCACTCAAATACCGCATCAGGACTGCATAGCACGGCATGGGGTGATGGTTCAACGGCATCTGGTTCGAGGAGTACAGCATGGGGAAGACAGAACACGGCTAACGGCAGTTATTCAAGCGTGAGCGGTTTGCAGAATAGTGCACTGAGTTTTGGAGAGACCGTTCTCGGAATTGGTGCCACGACTTATACGGTGAGTACGAACGGTGCAGGATTGTTCCGTACACCGAATGCTGCTGATCGCTTGTTTGTTATTGGAAATGCGATCGATGCGAACAACAACAATGTAGTGGACAACGCTGAACGCAGCGATGCAATCGTCGTGTTGAAGAACGGTAACACGGGAATCGGAAGTTCAACACCCGCAGAGCGCTTACACGTGGAAGGAAATATTCGCATGGTTGATGGCAATCAAGCGGTGGGAAATATTTTAGTGAGTGATGTGAATGGAACCGCAACATGGACTTCACCCGGCAGCTTGGCAGGCGTTGGAGGCACACTGGATGACTCTTACGATTCCGGTGGCGCCGGAAATGGTAACACCGTTATTGCGGATAATGGTCCTTTGCAAGTGGATGGCACAGATGGAGTTGTTTCTACAGGAACATTGAACATCGGTACGACAATGCCATTAGGTGCAGGTGTACGCATGGTGTGGAATCCGAATCGAGCGGCCATGCGGTTTGGTGAGGTTTCAGGTACGCAATGGAATACTACTAATGTTGGTGAGCACAGCGCTGCTTGGGGAGAAAACACGATTGCATCAGGCAACGGCTCAAGTGCGTGGGGGAGTACCACGCTCGCTTCAGGATTGAACTCAACTGCATGGGGTACCGCTAGCGTAGCACCTGGCACTAGTGGCACTGCTTGGGGTTTTAGTACACAAGCCAATTTTTCGAATTGTACAGCTTGGGGAGAGAGTACGAAAGCAAATGGAACTAACGCTACAGCCTGGGGAGATGGAACAGAAGCGTCTGGGAACAGATCTACGGCATGGGGGTGGGACGCTACCGCGGCAGGAGTAAATGCAACAGCTTGGGGACGTGTTACAAATGCCACGGGTGCTTCTTCCACCGTGTGGGGTGATGAAGCTGCAGCCTCTGGATTTGCCGCAACGGCATGGGGTAATAATACCTTAGGATCTGCAATATATTCTACTGCTTTTGGAGATGGTTCTATTGCAGCTGGCAATTACGCTACTACATGGGGGTTTCAGACCATAGCAACAAATACTGGGGCAACTGCATGGGGACGAAATAACCAAGCAACGGGATTTTATGCGACCTCGTCCGGCGTTATGAATGAAGCTCGCAGCTATGCTGAAACTGTCATTGGTGTTGGAGCAGAACCGTTGTCTTTAAGTACGAATGGTAGTAGTGCGTTTAGATCAGGGAATAGTACCGATGGTTTATTTGTGATCGGTAACGCCATTGATGCAAACAACAACGGGCTGGTAGAGAATAGCGAACGGAGCAATGCGTTAGTTGTTCTCAAAAATGGAAGAGCAGGTTTGGGAACCAATACCCCCGACCGTCATGTTGAAGTGGAGGGCTCTGGACAACAATTTATTCGTGCGACTTCGACCAACGGTGGTAATGTTGGCGTAGAATTTAAGCGCCAAGGCAACACATTTGATGATTGGCAGATCCGTAACCAAACGGGCCTGCTGTTTTTCAGCCAAAGTTCGAATGACCTTTCTTCGGTCACGGATGTGCTTAGGCTTGGAGGGAGCACGGTCTCACCTGCAACGAACAATACGACCAGCTGTGGTGCTCCCACATTAAGATGGACGAGCGTTCATGCAACGAACGGTACTATCCAAACCAGCGATGAGCGAACGAAGCAGGACATAGTTGGTCTGAACTATGGGCTTAATGAGGTTCTTGCACTTCGTCCGGTCAGTTACAACTGGAAATATGATCCGGCGCAACACAAGATCGGGTTGATCGCCCAAGAAGTGCAGGAGTTGATCCCTGAGGTGATCCATGTGGGTGATGATGAAGAGGCCTTGTTAGGCCTTAATTACGCGGAATTGGTGCCGGTATTGATCAAGGCCGTTCAAGAACAACAGGAACAGATCGAGGAACTCAAAGCCTTACTTGAAAAGAAAGTTGATCTAGAGAACCTTTCTGTTCAACATGAAACGCATGTCCCAAGATGAAGATCCTTCCAATTCGCTCGATCCTTGCTATTATCTGCGCAAGCGTACTCCTGAACACTAACGCGCAAAGCCCTGAGGCATTCAATTACCAAGCAGTCGTGCGCGATGCCTCAGGCCAACCCTTGGTCAATCAATCCATTGCGCTTCGCATGGGTATCGCAGAGAAAACCCCAACAGGAACACTGGCGTACCAGGAAAAACACAACGTAACAACAACGGCGAATGGAACCGTTTCGATACAGGCTGGCGGGGGTGCCGTGCTCTTGGGTTCATTTGGGAATATAAACTGGGGAGAGGATGCCCATTTTCTGATCGTTGATCTAGATCCTAATGGCGGATCGTCTTATTCTAATATTGGTATTCAACAACTGATCTCTGTTCCTTATGCCTTGCATGCAACGACCACCGACTTAAAAACGGGCTCAGAATTAGATGGAACAGGTATGTCTTCTGATCCATTGCTGCTTGATCAACAAGGAGCAGTTACTGGCGAGGTGCTTAAATGGAATGGATCTTCCTGGGTACCCAAGCCAGATGATCAAACGAATGCAGTTTGGTCAAGAACAGGGTCAACGGCATTTTACAATTCAGGAAATGTGGGTATTGGAACCTCTTCTCCAATGGCGACTCTTCATGTGAACAGTACGCTTCAATTAGGTTCCTTTGAGCAGATATCTGATGCTGGAGGAGGAGTGATCGGTGTTAATTCAGTACTGGCGCCAGATAATGATGGACTTATTCCTTTAGGAATTTCTTCTAAACGATGGAACACGGTGTTCGCTGCTAACGGCATGATTAACACCTCAGATCGTCGGGATAAGAAGAATATTGATTCGCTGGACTATGGTTTACTTGAGATCATGCAATTGGAACCGGTACGCTTTGAATGGAAAGATCGACCCGAAGGTGGTCAGAAGATCGGTTTGATCGCTCAAAACCTGCAACAGGTTCTGCCCGAAGTTGTGGTGGATACCGAGTGGGTGGTCAACGAAGAGACGGGGGAACGAACGGAGCAGGAAGCAGAACGCTTGGGCGTATACTATTCAGATATCATACCTGTATTGATCAAAGGCATGCAAGAGCAGCAAGCGATCATTGAGGAACTTCAATTGACAATTCAAAAACTTGAGGCGAAGATGGAAAGTGGGAAAGATTGAATCGCTTTGGTGATTGAGATTTCCTCAGACCGTTAGATCGCGTTACTTACTAGCGGTCGAATACACTTGATACTCCTTTCGCGTCACCGCTATGATGATTGCGGTCAATCCTACAACGAGCGCACCGTAGATTGCTTTGGCACTGTGGTAGTCCTTCAAATACCAATTTGTATGGTTGATCAATAACCACATCAGGGTAGAAACAATACCTGCGTAGACCAAGCCCGGTATCATATACATACCCATGTAATGATTGAAGCGTTTCCAACTACCAGGTAATCGGTAGAACATATTCAACCAATGCTCTTTTTTGCCACTGTAGAGGTAGCCAGCAAATTCGTTGATCGTGTAACCGCTCTCATTTGGAGCTAATTCCATGGGTTTGAACGTGCGTAGGTAATAGGTGTAAATGACGTAGAGCGTTAGTGCGCCTATTACGAGGAGTAGCGGAGTCCAACCGAATCCAAGAAAACTAACGAGCGGGTTAGCCTCAAGGCTCAAGTCGGGCGTGTATTGCATCGTGCAATAAGCATCGAAGGCGCGTGAGAAAATTACCCAAAACGTCGTGAGCGTAAAGCGAAGTGTGCTGTTCATGGTAGTTTAGGCGTTGGTATCCCTTATCCTTCTGCCTTTTCTCCCCAAGTCTCTTTCTCGATTTTCAACGCACCCTTTAATTCAGAAGACTCGGTAATGCCGTCAAGTACTTCAATGTGAATGCCATCTGATAAGCCCGTTTTAACGTAGGTCTTATTCCATTCTTCGCCGTTCTTCACTTTAACAAAAGCAGAGTCACCATCTTCACTAAAGTCGATGACACTCTCTGGAATACTAGGCACGTTACTTTTTTCCTGAAGCACAATGTCCGCATTCGCGCTATAGCCAGAACGAAGTGTTTG
>CAZPEQ010000084.1:0-8875 GCA_964585605.1 uncultured Weeksellaceae bacterium
ATGTGATGGATTGGGTATCCTTCCCTTTTGGCAATACCGTTGAATAAGAAAAATCACGCACTTGCAATTGCGGTGGTAGTTCATCGATGACCTCTGCGTTCAGGTCTATCGGCGAAACATTCTTCAGTTGAATAGTCACTTTATTGGTACTGCCTAAGGAAAGGACTTGCGTTGTGCTACGCGATGCTTCAACACGGATGTTTTTTGAGAACAAGAGCAGTATGTCCACAAACGCTAGGATCAACAACAACACGAATACCGCCTGAACGATAGGGAACAAGACCTTGACCCGAAAGCTGATCACAAACAAAAGCACAGCGATGCTCAGTGCCCATTGAATACGTCTACCTAACAATATGGAACTCAGGAATCTCCTCATCGAGGAATCTCTATGCTTTCTAGAATATCCTTGATCACATCAGATACGGCAACCCCTTCCATTTCGCGTTCATGCGATAATATGACGCGGTGGTTAAGCACAGGATAGGCCACCTCCTTTACATCATCTGGTGTAACAAAGCTGCGTCCTCGAATAACCGCAATGGCCTTCGCCGTTTTCAAAATAGCTAATGAAGCACGTGGAGAGGCTCCCAAGTACAAGTCTCGGTTATCACGTGTCGCTACGACGAGTTGCGCGATGTAATCCATTAGGCCATCATTGATATGGATCTTCTGTACAACCTCCATACACTTCTTGATCTCTTCGGCTTTGATCACGGGTTGTACAGTCTCTTCAACCTGCGCATCAAAATCACTTTCGAAACGGGTCAAGATCTTCCGCTCGTCACTGAGTTCTGGGTATTCCATTTTTAAACGAAAAAGAAAACGGTCCATTTGCGCTTCAGGCAATTTGTAGGTTCCCTCTTGTTCCACCGGATTCTGCGTAGCGATAATGAAGAAGGGGAAACCCATCGGGTAGGTCGTTCCTTCCACGGTTACCTGTTTCTCTTCCATAACCTCCATTAAAGCCGCTTGCGTTTTCGCCGGCGCCCGGTTGATCTCATCAATAAGGATGATGTTGGAAAAGATGGGACCTTTCTTAAACTCAAACTCACTGCTCTTCATGTTGAAGATCGTGGGACCTAAAATGTCCGTCGGCATCAAGTCCGGTGTGAATTGGATACGCGCAAAGTCGGTGGAAATACTCTTGGCGAGCATTCTTGCCGATAAGGTTTTAGCAATTCCAGGAACACCTTCCAGCAATACATTACCACCCGCAAGTAAGGCCACCATGAGCATTTCAGTATGGTGCTCATGACCGATCACCACTTTACCCACTTCCTCCTTCACCTTGTGTAAGGTCTCGGCGATCGCAACGACTTCAGCGCTGTGCTGCGATTTGAATCGATCAATACTGCTTTCCACGGGAGCTGGCACTTCCTGCATCAATACAGGCGCAGGTACGGGTGGCGTTTCAGCAGGTGATGGCACAGGAGCTTCACTTAGCGGTTCCTTTTGCTCATTGGGTTCCGGCGTTTCTGGTATTTCGTTCTCTTCGGTCATGGCTATTTGCAATGTTCGTAAAAGTGGTTCAGTGATTTGTAGTACTCCACCAGTAGGTCTGTTGATATATTCGGTTCAAAGGAACCTTTGTCTTGTATTTCTTTTAAGTGGTCCAAGTACACAGGCGCATAGCGGGCACGTTTCCCGATCAATGCATAATACGCATCGTTCCGATTCACAGTAGGTATACGATACCGTTCACGGAGGAACAAATTGAACTGATCTGTCAGGTGTCCGAACACCTTATGCTGACCACCTTGTTGCAAATACAACTCGGTGATCGTGTTCACATAGGCCAAGCTTGAATTCTCCTTGGCATAACGCACTGGTATGACCCGTTGCTTTCGTTGAAACGCGAACAGTAACGACAATACCACAGCGCCCAACAATACGTAGAAGGCCCAACGTAACTCCAATTTCGATAGAATAAAACGCAAGGGCCCTTCTTCATAGGTATCGGAATCTCCCCCACCGCCGCCAGAACTAACGCCGCCTTCGGTTTGCCATTGTTTCAGATCATAAACAATGTCTCCAGCCATGAGGTGGGTCATTGTCTTTTCTGTATAGGCACGCCCCGCGTCAGTCAATAAAAAGTAGTTGGTGAACAAATGTGGATTGGAGTGAAAATAGAAGAAGCCTTTACCATATGGAACCCGGTAGAAATTAACCGAATCGTTGACGGTTCCCAAGGGAGTAAAGGTCCTATTCTCTTCGCAGAAATACATTTCTTCCAAAAAGTGCCAGGCGTACGAGTCCCGTTGATCGCGGATCTGATGTGTGAAGACAAATCCACTATCTTCCTTTAAAGCAGGGTGTAAGAAATTAACGGTGACCGCAGTGTCCCAAACATGTGGCGTGAACACGTCCGTATAACCGACAGCCGTGGAGTCAAAATAAACGCACTCGTTGTTATTGAACTCGTAGATCAGTTCAATCGGCGGGTCGTTGCTGAACAAGAACAGGGTATTGCCGAGTTCAACGAATTCTAACGCCGCGTCAACATTAGCTTCATACATGTAAGGAAACTCTCCTAAAAGGACGTAATTCACACTATCCTCCTCGGCCTCGATAAAGGGTTCCAGGTTTGTTTCCAAGCGCCGGTATTCGGTGTGGAACTGTTCGGCGGGTCGCAGGCTTTTTAAGTAATTATAGAACAACTTCGTTCCGAAGGGTTGTTCGGCTTGGCCGCCACTGTCGCGATAATGGTCCGTGCTCCAATCATACTTAGGAGGGTCATCGTGCAACCACACGAACAGGCCAATCAGCAATAGTAGTACAACACCTACTGCAATGATTGTATTGCGATCACCCTTGTTATTCATGACGGTGATCTTTCAAGTTGTTTAGGAATGTTCCGAAAGCCGATGCGAACAAGCGATCATCTTTCTCGGTTAACGATATGTTTCCGTACCAGGTATAGTCAAATACATCGGTCAGTTGTTTGAATGCAGGCCTTTCCTCGCGCTCGCCGAATTCTAAAAAATAGGTCCAGTTGGTTTTATGGATCCGATGTTTGATCCAACCTATTCCGTCCAGCTCTTTCAATACCATGAGGTATCGAATGCGCAGAGCAGAACGGTAGTCTTTCTCCTCCAGTGCTTGTCGAAGCAATGCTTCTAGTTCTGTTTCCTGGATATTCTCTTCGGCTTCAGCCAACGCAACCTCCAGGTTGGCCACTTTAACATTGGCCGTTCCTTGGTCTTGAAAAAGCTTGACCAGCACAAATACCACGACGGCTGCGATAAGCACAATGAGTAAATACTTCCACCACGTGGGGTCACCATCGCTGGTGGATTCTCGATCAGACCAGTCATAAGCTGACTCTGTTCGCTCTTCCTCTTCTACCTCTTCCGTTTCTTTCTCGCTGGCCTCTTCATAATCATATCCCTCCGTGATCTTTGTCCAATCCGCCCCTTGCTCGGTCGTACCTATCTCACTATTACGGTAACCTTGAACATCACCGTGATCTTCTTGAATAGCACGCCGTTCTCGGTTAATGATATAATCCACCGTTTCATCCTCTTCATAGTATGACTCATCCTCATACAGCTCTTCAAAATCGGGTAGATCATCATTGTCCTCATCTTGATCCAGCTCTTCCTGTGTTTCAAAAAATTCTTCTTCATCCAAATCAATGACAGATTCTTCATCCTGCGCCCATAGGCCTATGGGCAGGAGACAAAGCAGCAGAAGCAGCCAGCGTTTATACATCTTCTCGGGTAAGGCCATAGGCTTGTTTACGCTTGCCGATCTGTGCGACTTGGTCTTTCAGTGCGTCCGCTGTCCTTACCTCGTGAGCAGATAGGTATGCGAACGCTGTTCCGTAGATGAACAAAGGGCAAACCAAGGCCAAAGCAAACGCTGTATTGACCATGCGTACACAGGCAAGGATAAGGTCGTAGGTGCCTTGTTCAAGTGAAAAATTCCAGAGTATGACTTGTACCCATAAACCTACCAATTCCGAATTAAGTAAAAGCAACACAGGAATAGCCGTAATAAGTGTTATCAAGAACAAGCCAACACGTTTGCCATAGTTCTCCCTGGCAAACGCCAAATTCCGTTTAAGCGGTACTCCTCGGAATTCAGCGAACAGTATGCTGCCAGCAGTCAAAAGCAGGAAGGGCATAGTACCGATCATTACCAAGACACTGAAACCTGAAGGAATGAAGAACAGGGCATTGGCAACGAAGGAAACACCCAATACCCAAGCACCCTGCTTCTGTATGAAACGCCAGGCCGGTTTCTGCTCTTTCCTATGATCGGTATCGAATTGTCGTTTGAAGAACCACATTACGTGTAAGGTGACGACCGTAAAAAAGATGCTGTTGATCAGGTAAAGGAATGGGAACCTTTGATAGGAGAACAGGGCATCAACCTTAGCCAATGCCTTGAGCAGGGTGTCAACAAGCGGGAAGCCTATTCCAATATGGCCCATACTTGGCAGGATGTCTACAAAATCATACCCCGCAACGTATATCACAAGCACGGAATAAATCAAACTCAACCCTAAGAACCAGCCCGCATACTTTGCTGCAGTCTTGCCGTAGAGTGCAAAAATGTCGTAATAGATCCGCGCATTGGACTTGTCTACATCGTAGTCATATTGGTAGTCTTGATCTGGGGGTAGCTTCTCGCGTACGCCCGCATTAGAGACAACCCCGCCAAATTTGCGCCACGGGTAGTAGACAAAGTAGAAGACCATGAAAAAGGCGCACAAGGCAATGAACCCAGCACGTGCAAAATCAGATATATCTGTATAACGGGTTGCGAAGGACTCAATGAATCCCGCAAAAATGATGATCGGGATGAGGCCGATCATGATCATGATGCCTTTCCTAGCGCCGATCAAAAAACTTTGCCTGCGGCCATAGGTTGCGGGATATAACAGCCCCTTGCCCAGCGTAAGGCCCGCTGCACCGGCAACAATGATTCCTAGTATTTCGGGCGTACCGTGCATCCAAATCGTCAAGAACGATTCTTGAAATAAATCCCGTTCAATGAAAAAATATTGGAAGGCACCAACCATGACACCGTTAGAGATCAACACCATAATGGTACCTAAGCCGAAGAATGCACCAAGCACGAACACCAAAAAAGACACCCGTAGGTTGTTCACCGTAATGTAGGTGAACATGTCCAAATTCTTGGAGGTTTTGTACACTTTCATGGGATCACCGCTTTCAATGAACTCCTCAGTCATTTCCACGTAGGTATCCCCGAGTATATGTCGCGCAAAGCCAGCATCGTTCATGCTACTGAACACTCCAATGAACACGGAGCATGAGAAAACCAGAAAAGACACCAGAAATTCACGCCGTGCTTCTCGAATCACCTTCGGCAGGTCATTCGTCCAAAATCGACCCACCAAACCAGCAACCTTAGGCCGCCCACGATAAATGCTTGAATGAATAGACAACGCGAGGTTGTTCAAGTACACCTTGATCGATCGGTTGGGGTAGTGGGTTTTGGAGAAGGAGAGGTCGTTCGTAACCTCAATGAACAGGTCGGTGAGCTTACGCGGATCCTTGATCTTTTCCTTATTCAACTCCTCTAATTCCTGCCACTTCTTTTTATTCTGATCGATAAATTCAGTTTCGCGCATAACTTCGAGGCCAAGATATGCTGTGCCTTGGCAATTGCCGCACAGTTGGTCTTTTTTAAGCCTTGCATGAAGACGCTTCAAATAACCACCACACAGAACGTTAGAATCGACTACGAGATCGCTCGTTTGACGGATCGTTTTCTGGCTTGGTTGATCGATGTGATCGTGATCGTGGTCGCCATCATGATCTACGTCTTTACAATGGCGTCCTTTGACGTGCGTGAAGATTGGGCTTTCGAACTGGTCATCTACATGATCTTGTTCTTGTATACCCCAGCCATGGAAATCCTGAACAATGGTCAAACCCTCGGCAAAATGGCCTTACGCATGAAGGTGATGACCATACATGGCAAGAATCCGGAAATTATAGACTTCGTTATCCGCTGGTGTTTCCGAATGGTGGACATCTATGCCACTGCAGGCGGGCTGGCGGCCATTTTGGTAAGTTCTGGAACCTATGGTCAGCGTCTAGGCGGGGTGCTTTCAAATACCACAGTGGTCAAATTGGAGCCCAGTAAGCACTTCAATCTGAGGGAGCTTTTGCGGATATCAACCGCCGAGAACTACGAACCGCAATACCCCAAGGTGCGGCAGTTGAGTGAGCAGGATATGCTCACGATCAAAAATGCACTATCGCGCTACAAGAAGTACCGCAACTCGGCGCACAAAGAAGTGGTGCTAGCAGCAGCAGATCGGGTTGAAGAATTGCTGGACATATCACGTGGCGAGTTGAATCAATACAAGTTCTTACAAGTACTGATCAAGGATTACATCGTGTTGACGCGATAACAAGATCCAGAAGCTGAATTATCCTTGATTCTGACAGCTCTTGCGCCTTTAAGATAGAAGGAGAAACGCCCCGTATCACTGGCCTATCCCACTATTTATTCAACTGTGATCAAATTAGGATCAACATTTGCTGTAACAAAACAATACCCTTCAGTGTCCTACCTTCAGTTGCGCTTAGAATGACACCAGAACAGTACAATAGCTGCGTGGATGAACACGCAGATGGCATTTACCGCTTTGCGCTGAAGAACATGCGTGATGTGGATACGGCCAAGGATATTGTGCAGGAGAGTTTTGCCCGCCTGTGGGCAAGGTTAGATAAAGTGGATGGCAAAAAGGGGAAGAGTTACCTCTTTACCACTGCTCACCACCTAATGGCTGATGAGGCCAAGAAGAAAAAGCGCAGCACACCGATGGAAGAGGCACACGAAAAACGACAGTATACGGTTCAGGAACAACCCGACCTGAAAGAGGTGCTTGACCGTGCTTTAGCTACTATTCCAGCTATTCAACGTTCGGTCATTCTACTCCGTGATCTAGAAGGATACAGCTACGACGAGATCGCCGAGTTGACCAACTTGACCATGAGCCAAGTGAAGGTGTATATCTACAGAGGCCGCACTGCACTGAAAGCGTACATCGGAAAAATGAATGTGGTGGTATGAGGATAACACGCGATAATTACGAAGCATTCTTGCTTGACCGCTCAGAGGGAAACTTGAGTGCCCCGTTGAACCATGAATTGGAGGTATTCCTCTTGGCCAATCCTGACCTTACTGTTGATATTGATTCCTTGCCGACCATTGATTTCCATACAGACCTAAGTGCCGTCGAAAAAGATGCCTTAAAGAAAACTTTGCCTCCTAGCGGGTTTGAGTTGCAACAGTTAGACGACCTTCTTATTGCCAAGTTAGAAGGAGACTTGGCAGCCGATCAATTGGCAAAGCTGGATGCGCTGATCACAAAAGACGAGCAGGTAGCATTAGCATGGCGCCAAATAGGCGCCACAAAATCGCAACCCGTCGCGATGTCTTTCCCAAAGAAGGAAAAATTGAAAAAGGGCGGTGTGATCATTCCATTATTCCGAGTAGCCGCGATCGCAGCAAGTATCGCCCTCCTATTAGGTGTGCTTTGGTTGTTCAATCCAACAACAAATGCGAACTCCGTAGCTGGTGATACGAGAGAAGAGATGAAGGATTCCATCGCAGGCGAAACTGAGAAGGATACAGGTGAAGAAAACCAAAGTGTGAAGAAAACGGAAGCGAGCTTTGCCGAGCAATCAACGGCAGGTGAAGAAAACGAGACTGAGAACGCAGTGAAAACATCAACTGGGCGTGCAGTGGAACGAATCGACGCTGATCCAATCCTTGCGCAAACGGTTTTACCAAAACCAGCGCGTGAAGCACTGGCCACACTCCCAACCATTCGCAACGTGTCTCGTTACGCCGTGCCTCCCGCTGATCTACGAAGCGCTCCCATAACGACTTCGATCCCCCAACCAACAGTTCCCCATGAACCTCCAACGTACACCGTATCGGAGTATTTTGCTTCGGTAGTGCGCAGTAATGTGCTTGACCAAAGTGCCGAGAACGCGGGTCCATTAAACAGCAACGATGCAGTTGCGATGATAGATCTCGGATTGGACAAGATCGCGAATGGTAAAGCGGGATTAACACACGAAAAAACGGATCAACGTCGCCGCTGGGCATTGCGCTTAGGCAGGTTGAACCTAGAAGCGGATCTGCACAATTGATCCTTGCTCCACTCATCCCCACCCTTTTCCCATTCGTCTATATTCTTCGAAAATTCTGTAACAAAAAAGGAAGTTTTGTGTCGTACAAGCAAAACACGTCACAATGAAAATCATACTCACTTCACTACTCCTCTCTCTCACAGGTTTCGCTTCTCATGCCACAAGTGTTGCAGACGGTACGGACCCCACTTCCATAAGCAAAGCCCTAAAGCAGCAACTGAATAAACACATGGTATCACCCGTCTTTCACGATCATGATATGACTGGTACGGTACAGGCCGATTTTGTCTTGGACAAGAATGGCAAGGTCAAGATCATCAATCTTGAATCGCAAAACAACGCGCTCAAGGCGTACGTTGAACGCAAGCTCCTTAAAATCAAAGTAAGCGGGAATACCGATGGTTTTTGGAAAACCACTTCCCTCTCGTTTGTCTTTCGCAAAGAGCGGTAAGCACCGCCGAACAGAAAAAGGCCTCACTTAGTTGGGGCTTTTTCTGTTTTCGCTGTAACAAAATGAGTACATGTCAGTCTTACCTCCAAACAGCATAACAATGAAGATATTTTACGTGATTATCCTTACTCTTTTTACCAGCACATTAACGTGGGGGCAAGAAGACTCAACCGCAACTGAATTGGAAGGGTTGGAAGGCAGGACCCTAGAGGTAAGTGTTGGTTCTAAAGGGGGCGTTAAAGTGAGCAATCCTTACGACACAAGCGCAACAGGGACT
>CAZPEQ010000085.1:0-8804 GCA_964585605.1 uncultured Weeksellaceae bacterium
ATTCCAAGCACTCAAGCCGAGTACGATGATACCCATCATGACAATGGCTGGTACAATCGTCCAGATCAACTCCAATTTGTTGTTGTGTGGATAGAAGTATGCCGTACGACCTTGCTTGAAGTAGTACTTACCTGCAAAGAAGAACAACAGCACATTCGTTAACACAAAGACAATGAATATGAGTATCCAGTTCCACACCAATAGTTCGTCAGTGATCTCGCCATGCTCACTTGCAGAAACCGTGAGCAATTGATCACCATAGGCGATCATCAACCAAGCAATGAATGCGAAATAGGCTATTGCGAAATACCAAAACAAGCGACCGTTGGTCTTGTGGTCGCGCGCCGGAATGTCTTCCTCCCGACGGCCACTCAAACGAACCACGTTCTCGTGCACTTTAGAAAGCTGAGCGATCACGACGACCGCTAGTGCGAGGATGGCTATGATAAGCAATTTCATCTTTCTTCCTTCCTATCAGATCTGGTGATGCACGCTTTCCTCCAAGTACGGATGGTTGACCGGAGTCAACGGTGCTTTTGTCAGCGTGGTTAATACACGGTAAACGAAAATGCCCAAGAAGAATGCGAACATTCCTACCTCAAGCCAACCTGGATGCCAATGTGCATGTCCTAATGCTCCTGGCACCACCAACAGATAAACATCTACCCAGTGACCGATAAAGATGATCGTACCAATACCGATCAAGAACCGTGGATTTCGTTTCGCATCCCGGCTCATTAACATGACCATAGGTACCGCAAAATTGATGAAGAACATTGTCCAGAACGGTACGGTGAATTCGTCGATACGTGTTTGGAAATAGGCAACCTCCTCTGGTATATCAGCATACCAGATCAACATGAATTGGCTGAACCAGAGGTAGCTCCACAAGAAACTAATGGCGAACACCCACTTACCCATATCATGTATGTGGCTGTTGTTGACCTGTGGCAAATACCCTTTGCTTTTCAGGTACAGCACAACGATGACCGAAACGATCATGGCCGTTACCCACATGCCGGAGAACACGTACCAACCGTAGAGCGTACTGAACCAGTGTGGATCAATGCTCATGAGCCAATCCCAAGAGAGCATGGAGGAGAACACTGCGAAGAACACCAAGAAGAGCGCACCGCGACGGTAGTTCTTCAAGTGGTTCTTGACCAAGGTGTCACCAGACTGTTTGTCCATGGCTAAACTTTGGTTGCGGAACCAACGGGCGAAGAGGAAGAACACGGCCAAGTAAACAATGGTTCTGATCCACCAGAATGGTGTGTTCAAGTAAGCTTTCTTACCTGCGATCAAATGGTCATACTTGGGGTTAGTAACACCCGTAGCTGCATCAGCCTCAACCAGATGATCAGCGGTTAAGGATGCTTCGGTAACGTACTCGTAGGTCATCTCACTATCCATCCAATGCCAGATGTGATGCATGTGACCAGAACCTGCGGCGAAACAGATCAACAAGACCACCGTGCCAATAGGCAAGTAGCTTATCACCGCTTCGTACACCCGCTTCACCATAACCGTCCACGCGGCTTCCGTTGCGTACTGCAGGGCAAAAAAGAACAATGCGCCTAGCGCAATGCCAAAGAAGAAGAATCCATTAACGAACAGGTTGACCCATGTTTGTTGATGGTGATCACTGTGATCCTGCATAATGCCAACGATCGACAGGATCAAGCCGACAATGATCAGTGCGAAACTGAAACTCCTTGCTCTTTTGCTGAATTTGAATTCCATCGATCCTTAACCGTTCTCGTTTCCTTCAGGGTTATCCGTTGTGACCTCGGCACCGCGGGTCATCTTCTCTCCGTTCTGTAAGAACTTCACATACTGAATCACCTCCCAACGTTCCTTTCGACTCAACTGGCTTGCATGTGAGCCCATGCCTTGTCCTTTACCAAACATCAACGAATGGAACATCTTCCCTTCTGGAAGGTCAACGAGTGCACCCGCATATGCGCCTGGTACCGCGTAGCCCCCTTTCTCCACAACAGGGCCATCTCCTGCACCCTTGTCACCGTGACAGTGACGGCAGAATACCGTGTAGTGTGCTTTTCCCTTTTCTACTGTTTCCTCCGTCATCGCGATTGGGCTTTTCAACGCTGCTGAAGCTTCGTAGCCCGCATTCGTGTTCGGGTAAGGGTAAGGATAGTTGTAAGCTCCTTCGCCGGTCATACTGAATGGAATGGTGCCCTCCACAGGCTTGCGAGATGCCATACCGCCCTCCTGCAAACGTTGTGACTGCGCTAACTCCTCACCAAAGTAGTACGGGTCTTGACCGTAATCCACGTAAGCTTCAAGCGCTGGCGAACGGTACATATCCGGCATGTACTCGTATCCAGGGCTGTTCTTGTCCTTACACGAAGTAAAGATCAACGTTCCCAGTAGGAGCGCTACGACCAATGTGCTGCCATTTCCTTTGTTACTCATCTTAGCAGATCCTTTCATTGATCTCAAACGCATTGGTATCGCTCAAGAGGTTTGTGATGTCACCAGCATCTGAACCGTGGTTCTCCTCGGTACGGATCTCCATAATGAATTTGTCATCTGTAGATCGTGGATCCGGGTTACGGGCAGGCATGCCTGGCAAAGTCTTGTTTCTGATGAGGTACGAAATGGACATACCATGCGCCGCACAGAATACGGTGAATTCGAAAGTGACCGGGATGAACGACGGTATGTTGTGGTATAGGGTGTTATTCGGCTTACCACCAACATTCATTGGCCAATCGTAAATCATAAAATACCACATTCCTAAAAGTGCCAGGCAGGTGCCTGTAATGCCGAACATGAATGCGGCGATCGCTAAACGCGTTCGCTTGACACCAATAATCGGATCCAAACCGTGCACAGGAAAAGGCGAGTATACATCCTTCACCTTTACTCCGGCTCGCACCAATTTCTTAGCCGCACCCTTCAACACCTCCGGGTCTTCATAGACAGCGTATATCACCTTGTTCGCCATTAGTGCTGATGCTGTTTTGCTTCGTTCTTATAACTCTCTCCACTCACCTTCAAGATCGATTTCAACTCATTCAATGCCAATACAGGGAAGAAGCGCGCGAAGAGCAAGAAGAGGGTAAAGAAGATTCCGATCGTTCCAAGGAAGATGCCTATATCCACCCAGGTGGGGTGGAACATGGTCCAGCTTGAAGGCAGGTAATCGCGGTGCAATGAGGTAACGATGATCACGAAACGCTCAAACCACATACCGATATTCACCACTATAGACATGAAGAAAGTGAACACTAAGTTCCTTCTCCATTTCTTAACCCAGAACAGCTGGGGAGAGACCACATTACAGGTCATCATGATCCAATATGCCCAGAGGTAAGGCCCCGTTGCACGGTTGATGAACGCATAACTCTCGTACTCCACTCCTCCGTACCAACTCACGAACAACTCAGTAATGTAGGCCACACCTACAATGGAACCCGTAACGATGATCACAATGTTCATGTACTCGATGTGCTTCACCGTGATGTAAGACTCTAAGTGCATGACCTTACGCATAATCAGTAGCAGCGTAAGTACCATAGCGAAACCAGAGAAAACCGCACCCGATACGAAGTAAGGTGGGAATATGGTGGTGTGCCAACCCGGAACGATGGATGTAGCAAAGTCAAAGGATACAACCGAGTGTACTGAGAATACCAGTGGTGTTGCGATACCTGCAAGCACCAAACTCACTTCTTCAAAACGGGTCCATGCCTTAGCATTACCGGTCCAACCGAATGCAAGGGTACTGTACATGCTCTTCTGCCAGCTCTTGGTAACCCGATCACGAATCGTAGCAAAGTCAGGAATTAAACCGATGTACCAGAAAACCAGAGATACTGTGAAGTAGGTAGAGATCGCAAATACGTCCCAGAGAAGTGGGGAGTTAAAGTTCACCCAAAGCGAACCGAATTGGTTCGGTAGCGGAAGCACCCAATAGGCCATCCAGATACGCCCCATGTGGATACCTGGGAATAAGGCTGCCATCATAACCGCGAAAATGGTCATGGCTTCCGCCGATCGGTTAATCGCCATGCGCCATTTCTGACGGAATAGCAGTAACACCGCTGAGATCAATGTACCCGCGTGACCGATACCTACCCACCAAACGAAGTTGGTGATGTCCCAAGCCCAATCAACGGTCTTGTTCAAACCCCAAGTACCGATTCCTTTGGAAATAAGGTATAGAATACAACCCACACCATAAGCGGCAATAATCGCAGCAATAGTGATCAGGATGTACCATCCTCTTGGCGCCTTATTCTCAATAGGCGATACGATATCTTCTGTGATATCGTGGTAGGTCTTGTGACCTAGGATCAGAGGCTCCCTTATGGCTGATTCAGCGTGCATGCTTTTCTCTTCAGTTCTTAGGCGTGGTCATCGTGATCATGTGTTACGCACTTTGGTCATGTAGCTAATGTTCGGCTTCACACCGATTTCCTCTAGTGCGTAATAAGCACGCTCATCATCATGCTGCACAGCAACCTTGGACTTCTTATCGTTCAAATCGCCGAACACAATTGCTCCATTTCCGCAAGCCGCTGAACAGGCCGTATCAATCGATCCGTCCGGTACAGGCGTGCCTGCCTTCTTGGCCTCCAACTTACCCGCTTGGATTCGCTGAACGCACATACTGCATTTTTCAATGACCCCTCGCGCACGAACCGTAACGTCTGGGTTCAATACCATACGACCGAGCTCATTGTACGATGGATTCACGTCGCCGAACTTCGGCGAGTTGTAGTTCCACCAGTTGAAACGACGCACTTTGTACGGACAGTTATTCGCACAGTAACGCGTTCCAATACATCGGTTATAGGTCATCTGGTTAAGACCTTCATTGCTATGCGTCGTGGCCGCAACCGGGCAAACCGTTTCACACGGTGCGTGGTTACAATGCTGACACATCATTGGCATGAAGACGACCTTCGGGCTATCCGAAGGAACCTCCATAGCCGTATACATCGGTATCTTACTGATGCCTTCTTTTTTCGCAACCGCTTTGGTCATGTCCGAACTGTAGTAGCGGTCTAAACGCAACCAGTGCATTTCGCGACTACGTCGTACTTCATCCTTACCAACAACCGGAATATTATTCTCTGCATTACATGCCGTAATGCAGGCTCCGCACGCATTACACGCATTCAGGTCAATGCTCAAGCCCCAACGGTGGCCTACGTTCTCTACGGGATGCTCTGCCCAAAGGTCAATCTCCGAAACTGGTTTCTTGTCACGCGCATCCAATTCGCCATCGCCATTCATGTCCTCATGAACAACCAAGGCATGTTGGTGATTGTAAGTGTGGTGCGGATCGTGCTTCGCCCAAACCGCTTCTGAAGTTTCTTTTACAATGGATGTACGATCCATTGAAGTCAAATGCGTTTGGGTGATCGCTAATGGATAGGTATCGCCAGAATCACTGACGTCACCTGCGGCGTAGTAAGACGTTGCACCGTCCACCATGCTCGCCATCGGGTATACATTCACACCCACAGGCTGAACTCCACCATCTTCATCTAAACCGCAAGCGGCTTTCCCAACGGGTTCACCATTCGCACCACGGCCATAACCAAGGGCAATGGAAATGGTACCCGGCGCTTGGCCCGGAGACGGTAGTGCCGGAACACGAAATTCCCTACCACCTACATTAACGGTCAACAGGTAAGCCGGTGAATCTTGGCCCACATAAACCTTACTATAGGAATCGATCAAGTCTTCATCACTCTCTATTGTGACACCAATAAGCTTTAGTAAGTCCGAAACCGAGATACATGCGTAATTATCCCACGTGACCTTACTCAATGCCCCTGGCAACTCCTGAAGCCATGGGTTATTGGCATGCGCACCGTTACCAATACTCTCCTTGGTATACAGCTCAACCTCCCAAGCACCACTCGGCTTGTTCTTTAAGGCAGCTGTGGCTGCTACTGCTGGGTTGCCAACAAACTCGGCCCCACCCATTTCCACTGCGTTCTCCACACCACCATCGTGCAGCGACCGGTTGTAGGATGCACCCGTATGGCTTGTCCAATTGTTCTTGATCAGCGAACGGAACGAACCGCGGTGACCTGCATACTCAAGAATGCTTTGTTGCCACTGACGCGTATCAAATAGGTTAGTAATAGTAGGCTGCGCCAAGGCGTAGCTTCCAACACGTGGATTCAAGTCGTTCCAGCTTTCTAAGTAGTGGTCTGTCGGACAGATGTACTTGCACGCATTCGCTGTTTCATCCGCATACATGCTAAAACTTACACTGGTATCAACCTTCGGCAATGCTTGTGCGAAACGCTCGCCCGCTGCAGAACTGTATGCCGGATTCACTTCAGCCATAAGCAAAGCACCTACTTTACCCGCAGCCATGTCTTTAATCAAGGCATCAAATGCGGCATCATCTCCCTGATACATATTACTATGTCCGTTCAGGTCGATGGTTGAACCGTAGTTGCCTAGGGCTACATTAATCGCATTGGTAATGGTTTGCAAATGCTTGTCATTCGCACCACACATGACCACACTGCGTCCACGAGATGCCTTCAACTCTTCGGCCAACTCCTTGGTATCGCTCATGGCTTTTCCTGAAGCCTTGCCAATACCGCCAGCTATTTGGTTGTGCAGCGCGACCAATACGTCAGCCGTTTCGCTAGGCTTAATGATAACGCGCTTGTCTGCGTTGGCACCCGTTGCGCTCATGCGCGTTTCGAACTGCCAGTGGCGGCTCATTTTGCCCGGCTTACGACGCTGGGCATATTGCCATGAATGCTCAGTAGATGAACCCCAAGAGGTCAAGAAATCACAACCCACGCCAACAACAACATCTGCTTTGGTGAGGTCATACGATGGCATAACACGTTTGCCGAAACTCGCTGCATTTGCAGCAGTAACGCCGCTGTAGCTGATCGCATCAACTTGCACATGCTTTACCCTACTACCAACAACATTTTGCTCTTCGTCAAGTACAGGATACTTGCCTTTAAGCATGTTGATCGCACTGTTTGCACTTGGGCTGATGAGCGTATTGGTTAACACAACAACTTGCTTACCACTGCTAGCAGCGGCTCCAATTCCCTTTTTCACAGCCGCATCAACGGTCTTCCAATCGCTGGCACTACCACCAGCCACCGGTCCACGCAAACGCGCTGAGTCATATAAAGACAATACGGAAGCGTTGATACGTGCGTTGATCACACCTTTACCACCGCCGTTATTGATACCGAACTTCGGGTTGCCATTGATGTGGATCGGGCGCCCTTCACGGGTCTTCACCAATACACTTGCAAAGTCGTCGCCATCGTAATACGTGCTGGCGTAATAGTTTGCCACACCCGGAACAATGGACTCCGGTTTGTTCACGTAAGGCACCGAGTAAATGACCGGTGTTTCGCAGGCCGCCAAACTGGCTGCACCAATTCCAAAGCCGAGGAATTTCAAGAAATCGCGGCGGCCTGTAGAGGCGCCTTGGAATTTCTCATCGTTGAGCACTTGCTCGATAGGAAGTTCACTCGCGAACTCGTTTTCACGAGTCTTCATTACCTCGGTATCCTCATTGAGGTCTGCGAGATCTTGCCAGTATTTGTTCGTCTTCGACATCGAGTGTTTATCAATAGTGACACTTGGCGCATTCCCAGCCGCCTAGGTCTTTCACTGTGATGGTACCGTCCTCTTCGAGGATCCTCTTTAATTCTTCGTGGCCCATATCCGAGGCCATTAAGCGGTGTTCGATCTCGTCGTAGTAACCGTTCCCCGCCATGTTCACTTCATTCTCGCCATGGCAATCAATACACCAACCCATCGTTAGTGGTGCCCACTGCTCAGCTACGGTCATTTCCTCGTCGATAGGCCCATGGCATTCCTGACATTCTAAACCCGCTACTTGCACGTGCTGCGAGTGATTGAAGTAAACGTGATCAGGTAGGTTGTGCACCTTCACCCATTCAATCGGATTTTCAGGTCCTGAGAATTTTTTGCCATCCCAACCCGTTGCTGCGTAAATCTTTTTTATCTCGTCCGTTCCTTCTTCAGACCGACCTTCATTGACCGTCTTGTGGCAATTCATGCAAATGTTCGCCGTAGGAATACCCGCATGCTTACTCTTCGCTGCACTGTTGTGGCAGTACTGGCAGTTGATCTCCAATTCCCCAGCGTGCAGGCTGTGGTCAAAGTTGATCGGCTGTTCTGGTCGGTAGTGCGCTACTTCGTCTCCACCGTAGACACCAATATTGAACGCAAAGTTCCACAACTGCACAATGACGTAGCAGAAGATGATCAAACCGAAGGCTGTCGCCAAGCCTTTGTTGTTCCACGCCCACAGACGCAACTTCTCTGACCAACTGCGATCAGGTTCTGGACCTAAACCTTCTGCCGTGCGCACAGATCCGCGAAGCATACGATTGACGCCCATGAGCGAAATCGCCACAATTGCCAGGACACTTAGAACCACATACATCCATGGCGAGGAAGAATTCGTCGGGCCCGGATCCGGGCCACCATTAATGACTTCCTTAACTGGCGGCGCGTAGGTATCTGCATAATGCAGAATCGCATCAATCTCCGCATCAGTAACCGGCACAGGATTCATTATCTGTGGCTTCCACTCGTTCCAAACCTCTTTCGCTCGAGAAGACTCGCCGGTCTTCAAATAAGCCTGCGAATTTTTCACCCAAGCATAAATATCCCCCTTACCGTTCCAACGTTCTCGAGCCCCTTTAATCGCCGGACCAGTCATATCCTTATCAGGCTTATGACAAGACGCACAATGAATCTTGAACAATGCAGCACCCTGATCAGCCAATTCGTCAGCA
>CAZPEQ010000086.1:0-8800 GCA_964585605.1 uncultured Weeksellaceae bacterium
CCCGCTGTTTAATGGAATCGCGCTTATCGTGGATCTTCTTGCCTTTGGCTAAGGCGATTTTCAGCTTCGCGTAACCTTCGTCGGAAATGAATAGGAGTAGGGGAACAATCGTTGTTCCAACGTCTTTGAGCTTGCGTTGCCACTTATCTATTTCATGGCGCTGGGCCAGAAGTTTGCGCTCCCGTTTGGGTTCATGCCCATAATGGCCACTATTCGCGTAAGGTTCGATCTGCATATTGCGAATAAGCAGTTCGTTGTTATGGATTGCGCAATACGCCTCCGTGATACTGGCCTTGGAGTTGCGTATGCTTTTGATTTCACTGCCCATGAGCTGCATGCCAACCACTAACTCATCAAGTATTTCGTACTCGTAAATTGCTTTGCGGTTCTTAATATGAACGTTGGATGAGGCCATCGGGTGGCGAAATTAAGGCAATTCAAAACGTTGGGTCACCCCAATCCCACATCTAGCACCATCATGAGGGTAAAGCCGATGATAAATCCAAGCGTCGCTATATCCGTATACTTATCTCGTTGGGTTTCTGGAACTACCTCTTCGATCACGACGTAGATCATAGCTCCGGCTGCAAACGCCAATGCATAGGGGAGTAGGGGCTCAAACGTAGTAACGGCCAAGGCGCCAATAACGGCAGCCACTGGTTCAACAGCAGCTGATGCTTGGCCGAAGAACCAACTCTTGCCACTGGAAACACCTTCTCGTTTGAGGGGCATTGAAACGGCTATGCCTTCAGGGAAATTCTGAATCGCTATCGCAATGGCTAAAATGATCGCCTCATTCAACAATTCTGGTGCACCAGCCGCAGCACCAAATAACACCCCTACGGCCAGACCTTCAGGGATGTTATGCAAGGTTATTGCCGATACCAATAGCGTGGTTCGATGCCAAGTAGTCTTGGGGCCTTCATTCTCATCATCTCGAAAGTTGAGATGCAAGTGAGGCATCACTTTATCTAGGCCGAAGATGAACACGGCACCTAAAATGAAACCAATAGCGGCCGGAGTTACCTGAACAAAACCACTGCCCGGTGAAGCGTCAATAGCTGGCCCAAGCAGGCCAAAACAACTTGCCGCTACCATTACGCCACCTGTGAAGCCCAACATGCCATCCAAGGCGCCGCGCCCCATACCTTTCATTGGAAAGACCAGTGCAGCCCCAGCAGCTGTCAGCGCCCACGTGAATAACCCCGCATACAAAGCAGCAACCACGGGATTAAGCTGTTCGAAATAGGAAATGATAGGTTCTATACTCATAGGATTTTCACGTTGATCTTATTTGCCAGGTCGTCTACTAGGGTTATACCATCTCGAAAGTGTGTATTCACCTCGATGGTATTATTCAATTCGTAACGTCGCATGACCATAAGTTGGGTGCCGATCTTGAAGCCCATGCCATCTAGGAATTTCAGGAATGGGTCCGAAGTGTCATTCAAACTCTGGATCATAGCACGCTCGCCTGTTGGTACATCACTTAATAATACAGCATCAACTTGTTGCGCAATGGTGCCATCTGCTTTGGGTATGGGGTCTCCATGGGGATCCACTTCAGGATGCCCCATGAACTCATCTAAGCGATCAACCAATATGGGTGAACTCACGTGCTCAAGCTGCTCGGCAATATCATGTACTTGATCCCATTTGAACCGGAGTTTCTGCACTAAAAAGGTTTCCCATAGCCGATGCTTGCGAACCAGTGCCGTGGCGATTCGTTGTCCCTTTTCGGTCAGTAAGGTGCCATGATAGGGTAGGTGAGTTACCAATTCTTTCTTTGCCAGGCGCTTTACCATGACCGTAACAGAGCTGGCCTTGATACCTAACTTCTTTGCAATGGCTGTCGTTGTGGCACCTTTTGGATAACGCTGTTGAATCGAGAAAATGACTTTCAAATGGTCTTCCTCTGACAAAGAGTAATCTTTTGCTAATGGCATTGTTGCGCAAATGTAAAATAAAAGTTTAGATGAATCTAATTTGTAGATATTTAGCATGAATACTCTGACAGTCAAATAATTACGATCTAAGGCCCTTCGGGGCCAAGTTTTATAACTAACTAGCATTTCTGCTCACCGTTTCTAACCGATACTACGTCAAAATGGCGCAATTATTCAACACGTGTATTAACATTGTGTAATTGAGAAACGGCTGAGAAATTTCCACTAATCAACAATCGATCGCCCCTCCCAAATCCAAACCCCAAGACTGATATTTTTGTCGCGTGTACAACCTCCTAAAAACACTTCTTTTCCGGTTTGATCCTGAGCGGATCCACTATAAAGCCATGAGCGCCTTTCGCCTCATTACCTTCTTCGGATTAGATAAATTCCTGAGTAAAAAGGTTCAAAATGAACAACCCGTCGACTTAATGGGTCTAACCTTTCCCAATCGCGTTGGTTTGGCCGCTGGTTTCGATAAAGATGCAAGGTGGATCGACGAGCTTTCTGGGCTTGGGTTCGGTCACGTAGAAATAGGCACGCTGACACCCAAGGCGCAGGAAGGCAATGAGAAGCCAAGGCTGTTTCGCTTACCTGCTGATCGGGGACTGATCAATCGAATGGGTTTTAATAACGGAGGAGTGCAAAGTGCGGTGAAAAGGTTGGCTCGCCGAAACTCCGAGGTAATTGTAGGAGGCAATATCGGTAAGAACAAAACCACCTTGAATATCAATGCGGTCGATGATTACTTGACCGCTTTCCAAGCCCTACATGGACATGTAGATTATTTCGTGGTGAACGTTAGTTCGCCTAACACGCCCGGTCTGCGTGAGTTACAGGAGAAAGGTCCGTTAAAGAAGATTCTCAACGCTTTACAGGATGAGAATAAACGCATGATGAAGCGGCGGCCTATTTTACTGAAAATAGCTCCGGATCTATCTGATGATCAATTAATTGACATCGTAGAACTGGTCAAAGAAACAAGAATCGCGGGACTGATTGCGACCAACACGACCATTTCTCGGAAAGGCCTGCGTACCAGTGCCAGTCGAGTAGAGCAGATCGGCAAAGGGGGGTTGAGCGGCGCACCCCTTAACGAACGCTCCAATACCGTCATTCGGTTCTTGCGCGAGCGCTTACCGCGGCCATATGTGATCATTGGGGTCGGTGGCATTATGAGTGGCGAGGACGCCTTGGTCAAACTGAAAGCAGGGGCAGATCTTGTTCAAGTCTATACAGGGTTCATTTACGAAGGCCCAAGGTTACCCGCACGTATTTCAAACGCAACGAAAGCATGGATACCGTCAAACTAGTAGAATGCCCAAGGGATGCCATGCAAGGTATTCATGAGTTCATTCCTACTGAAACGAAGATCGAATACCTCGAGGGACTCTTGAAAATAGGGTTCAACACAATCGATATAGGCAGTTTCGTTTCGCCCAAAGCGATTCCTCAGCTACGTGATTCGTCGGAAGTACTTAACGCCTTAGACCTAACAGATACAGACTCAGAACTCTTGGTCATTGTCGCGAACGAACGGGGAGCTAAGGATGCGTGTAAGCACGATATGGTAGATTATTTGGGCTACCCGTTCAGCATATCTGAAACTTTTCAGCAACGCAACACCAACACCGACATTGCGGGATCATTAGAGCGAACCCGGCAGATCGCGGAGTTGACCAGCGCACATGCGAAACGCATGGTGGTTTACATCAGTATGGCCTTTGGCAATCCTTATGGAGATCCATGGGATAAGGATGTGGCTTTACGATGGGTGGATCGCTTGGTCAATGAGCTGGGCATAGGCGTGATCGCCTTAGCAGATACGGTAGGAGTGGCCACTCCAGATAACATCAGTTACTTGTTCGAGGCGTTGATTCCTGCCTTTCCTGAGGTGGAATTTGGAGCTCACCTGCACGTACGGCCTGACAACTGGCAAAGTAAAGTGCAAGCCGCTTGGGATGCCGGTTGTCGCCGATTTGATGGGGCGCTCAAAGGTTTCGGAGGATGCCCAATGGCGGAAGACGACTTGGTTGGAAATGCCGCTACCGAGAACCTGATCTCTTTTGTAGAAGGGCAAACTACAGCGCTGGAGTTGGATAAAGAGGCACTAACAGATTCGCTTTTCGCTGCAGGGCAAGTATTTCCGGTCTAAGCGGAACGCAACGTGAATAAGGTGATTTCGGGAGGCATACCTACACGACCAGGAAAGGCCAAATACCCAAATCCGCGGTTCACATAAAGTTGCTTGCCCATCTCACCATAAAGACCTGCCCATTGCTTATATACTAAACTAGAGGGGCTATAACGTTTGCCAGCGATCTTGACGCCCATCTGGGCACCATGTGTATGTCCCGCCAGCATCAGATCCACATCCGTATCACGCACTTGAAGATCCCAATGGGAGGGATCATGACTCATCAATAGTTTAAACTGACCAGGTGCTGTTCCTGAAAGGGCTTTACCCAGATCACCGTAACGTGCAAAACCACGTCCGCCGTAGTTCTGCACACCTGCTAAGGTGATAGATTCTCCCTCTTTTTCGATCAGCGTATGCTCATCCATTAACATCCGGAAGCCCATTTCCTTTTGGTGCGCGATCAGATCCTTCATATTCTGGGCTTTAGCTTCTTCCGAATCCCATCTTGCATAGTCGCCATAATCATGATTGCCTAGTACCGAATACATACCGTGATTCGCGCGCAACTTGCTCAGCTTCTCGACCCAAGGTTCCGTCTCGATCGCCTTGTCATTTACCAGATCTCCCGTAAACAAGATCAGGTCAGGGGTCAAGGCATTGATCATAGCAACACCCTTGTCAACCAACTCGTTATCTAACGCTAAACTTCCTAGGTGCATATCACTGATCTGCACCACCTTGAAACCGTCAAACACCTTCGGCAATTTGCGTGAAACAATATCCACGTTTTCAACTTCGAATGCTGACCGCCCTTTCGTTATGCCATAGAGGATACCGCCAAAGGGAATCGCTGCGAGAATTAACCCTAACTGAGATAGGAAATTCAAGCGCGTGATCGTTTCTCCCGTGCGAGGTTCTGCTGGGGGTGATATTTTGCTCCAAGCCCAAGATATGAGCCACAAGATGTCTTCAAGCAGATGAAAAACAACGATTACCAATTTGGGTAAAGTGAACAGCACAATGATCCCAAAGAAGCCGAACAGGAACGAAAAGTTGCCGGAAGGCCTGATGCGCAATACGAACAACGAACCGAATATGAAGATCACACCAAGGTATATCCCTATCGCAACAGCCCAATAGCCGATTTTGATCCAGCGTCTTGGCGATTGTGCTAAGTTTTCGCTAGAGCTACTTACCCCTTTCCATGCGTAGGAGTCGATCGCTAGCAACAGTACTATGATAAAGAGAATGGGAAGAATGGCACCGAGTAGGTTTTGGTTCACTTTTGAGAATCGTTGAGTGGTCGGCAAAAGTAATCCTGGCCGATATCCTTCGAGTTAATTCCTGCTGCTTTTTCGCTGATAGACCTCCGCCCACATCATCCCTTCTTCAATACGCTCAATTAACTCAAATCCTTTATCATTCATTGCATCTCGTTCTTGGTCTGGAATATCTGAAGTGAAAATCGCATATGACCGGTCGCCAGTTAACGAAGTACTTAACCCCAGCAGTCTATCCTCTGGGTTCACGTACCCCGCGGCCGCGTCCGATAGATAACATTGTTCGACGAACGATACATAGATGCGTTCATTTTCCAGGCTTTTGGAGGTGCAATAAGTTGCTAATTTCTGATGAACGGAGATTGCCTGAGCATAGCGCAACTCGCAATCGCCAACCCGATTATGGTCTCCTATCCTGGTGAACAGAACAATGCTAATGATCAAGCCACAGGCAGGGAATAAGTACCTGCTGAACTGGCGTGCTCGTTGTTCTAGCAAACCGCCCATACCTATTGCAGCAATTGGGATCAAACACACCAAGTAACGATTCGTGAAGAAATTCAACGACGAGAATAACAGAAACCCGAGTGAGAAGACCCAAAACAAGGAGATTAAATTGCCCAATTCTTTCTCCTTCCTCGCAAAGGGGATGAACCAAGTGAATAACACCAAGGTGAGCGCAACGAAAGCAACCGGTAATTTCCAGAGATCCGGAACAGGCCTCTTTCCATAAAGTACTTTTACAGCAAGCACCAGTAGCAGCGCAGACAACACCCCTTGCCATTTATTAAGGGCCTTGCCCGTCTGACTGATCGGAAGTACAACTCCAACTAAGATTGTTAGAAGACTCAAGCCTTGTATCTCAAAAACATCACCATAGCTGAGCTTGAATTTCGCCTTAGCCATATTCATATTAAAGGAAACCATGCCCGTATGTTCAGGGAATAAGTACCAGCCGAAAAGATGATGCTGATAGACAAAAAAGGAACCGATAAAAGCTATTGGAATCAGTGCGTATAGCAACCAATTCCAGGCGATTGGCTTGCCTTGGATATGATCAAGGACAATTCGTACGATATGCCAAACGAGTACCGCTACTACAAGAACCAATGCAGATTCCTTCGTAAACAAGGCCGCAGTTGTGAAGAGCGCGTATACCCATGGTTTATTTCGTTGGTACCCGTACAGTCCTGCTATCAGGAAAATAGAGAGTAATACCTCAGGCAGTAAGATGCCGCTTTGTGCGAGGAATTTTTCATTTAGGATGAGCCATAATGCAGCAAAAAAACCAACGGGTTTCGATACCATTCGCAGTCCCACCCAATACGTAAGCGCAATGAGAACCACGGATGTGGTCAACGCAAATGCATGTAAACTCCAGTTACTTGATCCGAACATAGAAGCCCAAATAGATGCTAGGTTGTGAAACAACAAGGGATGTCCGCGCGAGAGGTAAGTATCTAAGGCGTCTGGCATAATATTTAACCCTGAATTAGCCAGCGCTCTGACCGCGGGCGCATAGACCCATGCTTCGTCCCAGTAAAGCGGGAGGTCCAGAAATTGAGCTTTGAAAGCAACGAATCCTAACGTGACAAGCAAGAACCCAACATCTACAATGTCCAAACCTTTCTTGCTATCCCAAAGTCGCTCGATCATATATATACTGCTGTGACTATAGCTGAATCCATCTAGCAAAGGCTATTTGTTGCGAACCGCAATTGTGCTAATATCGCTCTTGTTCAGCCTTACTCCGTGCCCACACTGCTGTTATTTCTTCTCAGATCGCTATATTTTTACACAACTAATCTCGACGAATGAACTTAACTATTCGAACATTGTGCTGGGCCTTGGCGTGCTTTCTTCTCCATACTTCTGTATCTGGGCAGATCACCTGGAGGAAGACCTTTGGCTTCAATGGCGATGAGTCAGGGTCGGCGGTTCACCAAACTTCTGATGGAGGTTATATAGTGGTTGGAACCACAGGAACATCATGGCAAGGGGGAAGCGATATTTATTTCATCAAGCTTGATTCTAACGGAAGCCTGGAATGGTCAAGAACCTATGGCACGGCAGGGGTCGAAACTGGCGTAGAATGTGCTGAGTTAGCTGATGGATATATAATAGCAGGGAATTCTTCTGAAGGCGGCATTGATAGTTACGACATGATGTTGGTGAGGACGGACTTACTGGGAAATGAATTGTGGCGCCAACACTATGGGAAACAAGGCTGGGATTTTTGCAATGGATTCGATTTGTTGGTTGATGGGTTTGTTTTAGCTGGCATAACCTATGGCCCTGGTTCAACTATAGGTAATATGTTCATTGTGCGAACTGATCTCGATGGGGATACGCTGTGGACGCAGACACTAACCAATGCCCGGAAGACCGAGTGTTTAGGCATTGCAGCAACTTCTGACCAAGGCTTTCTTTTAGGTGGTTATATCAACAACGCAGCTGGCAATGATGATGCTTTACTCACCAAAGTGAATCAGTTTGGCGTAGAGGAATGGAGCCACATAACAGTAGGAAGTGGAGACGAGCAGTTTGAAGGAGTTATGGAAAACGCGGCTGGCACGGAGTACGTTGGGGCAGGGGGCTCTACCAGTTTTGGTGCTGAGGTACAGATTTACCTAGAGGGATTCACAACGACGGGTTCTTCCATATGGACGCAGAGCTTTGGCCCAGGGGCAGGGGCAACTGACGTTGAGCCAGACCACAATGGAGGATATGTGATCACCGGATTTAATTCACCTTCTCCTTCTGAGAAGGATATCATACTCACCGTGTTGAACCCTGGTGGAGGTTTCGGATTTGGGAATAATTTCGGTAATGGCAATGATGCCGTGGGTAATTCAATCGAACCTACAGCCGACGGAGGGTACGTAGTTGCAGGATGGGCACGAGAGATCGGCCCCGGCGTGCGGTCGTTTTTTGTGGTTAAGACAGATGGGGCTGGACAAACAGCAAATAGCGTTATTGACGCGAACAACGATATTTCATTAGATGTCAATGAACTAACAAATGATGATACGTTTTTCTCTATCCGGCCGAACGTGTTAAATATTGGAGATGACCTTCAATTAATGCTGAGTAGTGAAATCGATCAAAGAGTAGACTATCGAATATTCAACCATCAGGGAAAACTTGTTAATATGGGAAGTGCTGTTGATCGCAATGTGCGTATTCCTACCTCCGTTGGAGTGGGGCAGTATGTTATACATTTAACATCGAAAAATAGAACGTTTACTTCAAAATTTGTGGTTTTGCCGTGACCAAGCCGGCACGCTTTAATCTAAACCTTAAGCGCGTTTTTTACCCCGGTCCAATAATTAATGGAAACACTTGTCCATGTCCTCACCCTTATTCACATAGCTACGGGTGTCATCTCCCTCTTCGCCGCCCCAGTGGCTATGGCAGTTTCAAAAGGAGGCAAG
>CAZPEQ010000087.1:0-8789 GCA_964585605.1 uncultured Weeksellaceae bacterium
GTAATGGCCAACCTCAGGATGTAGCGGAGAGTATCACATTCTTACTTTCAGAGAAGGCCGGATGGGTAACAGGAGCGATCTGGGATGTTGACGGAGGTGTGATTGCTGGTAGGAATTGATTAAGGGCGATGCCAACCCTAAGGTCGTGATCAACGGCCCTAGGGTTGGCTATACCAGGGCCCCTTAGCTCGTTGAGGCCGTTTATTGGCGATCCCGAAGCAGCTCTATTGACATCATGAATAGGAAAGAAGAACGTGTGAACAACTTGATCTTAGGGGCGGGCTTAAGTGGACTGCTTGCAGCATATAAACTACATCAAGCTGGACGAAGGTTTCTGTTGTTGGAAGCCAGAGATCGTGTAGGAGGCCGCATTTATTCGAAGGCATCCGCAAGAGATACATTGGTAGAGATGGGGGCGACCTGGCTAGGGGAGCAACACACTGAGCTCTTGGAGCTATTGAAAGAATTGTCAATATCAATTTATCCGCAGTTCATAGAGGGGACGGCCTTTTTTGAGGCCTTTTCCACAGCTCCAGCGCAAGCGGTGGAATTGCCCCCGCAAAGCCCCTCTTTCAGAATAGAAGGAGGCAGTAACGCACTTGTTCAAGGTTTGTACGAGCAGTTACCAGATGAAAGCATCAAATTGGGCATGCCTGTGACCAACATGAACTTTGAAGAGGATAGGGTCAAAGTAACCAGCAATTCGATCGTTTGGGAAGGAGATAACGTGATCAGTTGCATGCCTCCACGTGTATTACTTCAACACGTAGACTTCCAACCAAGTTTGAATACGGCAATGGTTGCCTTGGCGAAGTCTACACAGACTTGGATGGGCGAGTCCATTAAGGTCGCGGTTGTTTATGCGAGACCGTTTTGGAGAATGCGTGGGTTTTCAGGAACGATCTTCAGTAACGTTGGACCTATTCAAGAATTTTACGATCATAGTGATAAAGACGAACGAGCATTCGCACTATGCGGCTTTATTCATGGCGGATTTCGTGCATTGCCCACAGACAAAAGGCAAGCATTGGTCCTTGCACAATTACGCCAGATCTTTGGACAGGACGCGGATGACTACCTGGCCATCGAAGAAAAAGATTGGTCTACGGAACAGTTCTCCAGTGTGGTTCAGACAACACCCTTATTCCCACACCAGAATAACGGTCACGCCTTATATCAGGAATCCCTTTATGATGGCCGATTGGTCATTGCTGGATCAGAGACATCAACCAGCTTTGGCGGTTACATGGAAGGTGCCGTGAGAAGTGGTCGCAGAGCTGTGGAGAAATTGTTGCATGTTTAAGTGAAAATGAAAAAGACCCTTTGGATAGTAGGTATAGGCATGTTTACATTGAGTTCGTGCACGTTGCCCAGCGGTAAGATCGATCAGCCCCATGTGATTACGACGACCAATGACCTTGCTCAAGAGAACAAGGCTGATCGTATCGTGAGCAGAGCTATTCAGGCGCATGGAGGAGACTTATATGACCAAGCTGGTTATGCATTCACATTCAGAAAAAGCGGCTATTCGTTCACCAATGATCAGGACGGTTACACCTATACCAGAACGTATGAGATCGATGAAATGGATGTGGTTGATCGGGTCACGAACGGTGAATTCACACGTACGGCGAATGGGGCCATACAGCGAGTGTCTCAGAAAGAAGCCGACAAGTTGACAAGCAGTATCAGTTCGGTCATCTACTTCGCCACCTTGCCACATAAGTTGAAAGACGCTGCGGTGAACAAAGTGTATAAGGGACAAAAGTCCATCAAAGGGAAGACTTATGACGTGATCGAAGTGACCTTCGATGAGGAAGGCGGTGGAGTTGACCATGAAGATGAGTACTACTATTGGTTCGAACAACGTACAGGGCGAATGGATTACTTTGCCTACAACTACCGAGTGAATGGGGGCGGGGTGCGATTCAGAAGTGCGTACGATCCGCGCGCAGTAAGCGGTATACTATTTCAAAACTATGTCAATTACAAGGCGTCTAAGGGAACACCATTGGCCGATCTGCCTACACTATTTGAACAGGGTGGATTAAAAGAACTGTCGAGAATTGAGACCACTAACGTGATCAAGCTGAAAAATGGAATTAAATAAAGTTATTGCGGAGGAGTTTAAGTTGGAGATGAACATCACGACGCGTTTCTTTAAAGCGCTCACCGATGAAATGTTCGCATTCCGAGCTAACACACGATCGATGGACGTCGAAGGGTTGGTCAACCACATGTGTCAGATACCCGGCTGGGTATCCACCATCGTACATCAGGACGAATTGGATTGGGGGAAGTATGTTATGCCGGAGGTGCAAAAAAATGCGGCAGGCATCCGATCGGTCTTTCAAGATAATTTGGCCAATGCAGAGGAAGCCTTGGGTGAACTGACCGATACGGCGTTGACCGAAGCGTTCACCATGCACAATAGCAAGAGCGGAAAAACATATTACACGGCACCCAAGCGAATGGTGCTGCGTAAACTGATCATTAACCACAGCATACACCATCGGGCGCAATTAGGTGTTTACATGCGCTTGAACGACAAACCCGTTCCGGCTACTTATGTTGCCTCCGCAGACGACAGTTTGTATTAACTGTCTTAGGTTAACCACCCCTTTTGGACTCCTGAACGTGCTAAGTATAGCAAGCTAACAGCTATAATAAGCACGAGTGTCGGCATGATGTAGGCAGCACCTCCCATGGCAGTTATAGCGTCGGACATAAAGAAGCTGTAATAATTCTGAACGAATATGCCGATCAAGGAAATGCTGAACAATAGAACCGCCGTACGCTTCTTCAACAGGAGGGCCACGCAGCCTGTCGCACCAGCGAAAACGGCAACGCCATAGGCGACCCAATACCAACTGGGTAAGTGTTCGAAAAAAGCTTGCGAAGCAGCATCTAGTTCAGCGATAGCCTCAGGGGTCAAGCTCATATGCAAACCGAACATACTACAACCGATCAAGTTCCATACTAAGCCAAGCACTGACGTGACCAAGAACCAAGTTGGGGCTTTTGCATTGCTCATTTTTTACGGCATAATGGATTGGCGATTAGTACAATATAGAATAATTTCTAAGGTTGAAGAAAGAAGATCGGCCAGGTCAGTATCCGTGTAGGTCCACTGCGTCCGTTCCTTCCAAGGTCAACCAGCGTTTCATCTTTTTCTGTATCACCTTAAAATGATGTTGCTCTTCCGGTGTCACCAAGGTGAAGGCTTCTCCAGGATTTTCGGCTCGTCCCGTTCTGCCTATGCGATGAATGAAATCCTTGGGTGATCGAGGCAATTCATAGTTGATCACATAGGGTAAGAACGCGATATCGATACCGCGGGAAAGGAGATCCGTGGCGACCAGCACCCTTAGTTCTCCAGACTTGAGATCAGCTAGGACCTCCTTACGGGCATGGTTGCTTTTCTTGCCATGAATGCAGTCCGCTTCAATACCGTTCTTGCGCAACTTTTCGGCGACATGCTCTGCACTGTAGATCGAAGAGGTGAACACAAGTACCTGATCCAGGTCCATGTTCTTGATCAAGTAACGTAAGAAAGGCCCTTTGCGGTTTTCCGCAACCCGAAATGCGCGTTGTTGGATCAGCTCCGTTTGTTGATCATTAGCCGCGATCTGGATAAGTTCCGGTTTGTGCAAGATCAATTGCGTCATCTGGTCAACGTCTTTGTTCAGGGTTGCTGAGAACAAGAGGTTCTGACGCTTCTTGGGCATCAAGGCCAGCAGCCCGTCGATCTCGCCTTTGAAGTTTTTGTTCAAGAGCTTGTCAGCTTCGTCCAGCACAAGCATTTTCAATGATGAGAGGTGTAGTGCTTTGGAGCCGATCAGATCCAGTAACCTGCCCGGTGTGGCGATCAGCAATTGAACTCCTTGCATGCCGATCATTTGCGGATTGATCGAAACACCACCGAACACGACCATGGATCGGACGGGCTGGGGTAGTGGGTCAGCGAACTGTTCTACTACGTCATGCACCTGTTGTGCCAGTTCTCGGGTGGGGACCAATACCAGTACCGAAATATGCCGATTTGGTGATTCCCATTGTCTTTCGTGCAACAATTGTAACACAGGTAACACATAACTCGCTGTTTTTCCCGATCCTGTACGTGCGATTCCCAGCACATCTTTTCCACGTAACACAACGGGAATCGTCTTTTCTTGAATGGGATAGGGTTGCGTGTATCCGGCGTCTTCAAGTATCCGTTGTAGCGGTTCAATTACGCCCAAAGAAGCGAATGTCGAGCGAGGTTCGTTAGGCGCTTTCATCTAATTACGGGAACGACAAGATATCCTCGTTTTCCAGTTGGAATTCGGCGCTTGATACTTGGAATTTGATTTTTGAGTATTCAATAAGCGTGCTTACCTCTGTTCCAACCGTTTGCACCTAAGAACTTCTCTCCATCTGCTGCTGCGGGTTCCTCCAGTTGGGTGCCCATACTATCATTCCACCTGTTCAAGTAACCGAAAAGAGCGATCACCCCGAGGATCTCTACGATCTCCCCCTCATCCCAATGTGTACGCATATTCTCTGCTATTTCGTCATTCACGGCATTGGGTACTTGAGAAGCAGCGATCGCCAGGTCAAACGCAGCACGTTCCGCATCGGTGAACGCAGGATAGGTTTTGTATTCCCAAATGTTGTTCATTTTATCGGCCTCCGAACCGTAACGTTCCGCTGCTCGGATCGCATGGGCCTCACAGTAACGACAGCCTGTGGTCATACTGGATAGGTATGCGATAAGGCGTTTGAGCGCACTGGTCACACGGCCCTTGTTCTCCATCACGGCTTGGTTCATTTCCAAGAAAGCTTCGGCTATTCTCGGCCTGCGCATCATGGTGAAAAGGCTATTAGGGGTGAATCCCAGTGTTTCATCATAGAACGTGGCAACCTTCTCCAATTCAGGGTTTGCGTCACGGTCCAAGGGGTCTACTAAAGGGCGTTTCATAGGCTGTTCTTTATTTCAGGAGATTGAGTGGGTGAATATAGGATTTTCCAACATGCCCAATGCGGTCGGGCGCTTTACAATTGATCGCCCTCTACATCTCCGTAACGCCACTTCCGTGTTATAAAAAGTGACGGTTACCTGAGACTTTCAGCCCCATTCATGTTATTGGTGTAATTTGCTATTTACCATAGTCCATTACGCCTGTCTTGAGCTTTTTACCAAAAGGTTACAGATCTGCTCTTTATTCTGGTACCCGCTCTTAAGGATTTTACCCCTTCAGCAATACAATTATCTGGATAAGAAGCACCGAAATAAGAGGTTGAAATGAGGAATGGTCCTTGCCCTCTACACGCTCTATCGGGTAAATTTGTACATGAATCCAATGCTTACTGAAAATAACATGAGAAAAATCACTTTCTTCATTGCACTCTTGATCGGCCTTAGCTCTTTTGCGCAAAACGTAGTTGCATATAGATCAGCACCTTTGGTCGGAGGAGGGCCTTACTTTTTAAATGGTATGGCGTTTATCGAAGAACTAAGTGATGGAACGTTTCGTTTTCGATTGGACAATAATTACGCTACCAACCAAGGACCTGATGTTCAAATATTCATGTCCAATGACAATAATTTCTCCACCCCTATTAATACAGTTGGGGCACTGTTTGTCGAGGATGTTGGTTTTGAGGATGGCATCAATCAATTTTCTGGGGCATACATGAAAATTTTGCCCGGTATCAGTAGCCTTACCGATTTCAACTTTGTGGTCTTTACGTGTTACCGGTTTAACAAATTACATTGGGGCAATGGTACTTTTGGTGCCATCGTTTCTTCGTGCACGACCACTACTTCTTCCATCGTTGTAAGCGCTTGCGATTCTTACACCGCGCCAAGTGGTCAGATCTATACTTCTTCCGCGGTCGTTACCGACGTCATATCCAATGCTATGGGGTGTGATTCTATTATCACAATAGATCTAACGGTGAATACGGTGGATGTTACAACCGCTCTCGTCGGTAATGTGGTGACAGCTAATGCAGCAGGAGCTTCGTACCAATGGATCGATTGTACCAACAACAATACGCCAGTAGCTGGTGCAACTGATCAAAGCTATACCATTCTGGATGGGAACGAATACGCGGTAATAGTTACAGAGGGCAATTGTTCAGGTACATCGGCATGTGTGGGTTCTCTATCTGTAGGAATTGATGAAGATACTTTTGGAGCAGATATCCAAGTTTTTCCAAATCCTGCGCAAGGACAAGTGACCATAACGTTAGGAGAGCAGAAAGAAGCCGTATCCATATCAGTAGTTGATGTTACTGGGAAGACGATTTATAACAACCAACAGGAAACAAAAAGTCAAGTTGAATTGGATTTAGCCGACTTCAATAACGGGTTGTACTTCGTTATGATCCATAACAATGAAGGGGAAAGAGTTATCAAGCTAGTGAAGCAATAATTCTTACGCTAAGCGTTTTACCGTATACTAAAAAAGCCTGTGAGAACAGGCTTTTTAGTATTTGAGATAATGGTCAGTTGTGGCGTATTGTAGATGAACGACCATCGAATCTGGGCTCCCTGTAAGGACATCATGTTGTCGGTCCATTTGTGGATATGCTGAACGCCATAAATTGAAAAGAACCTAGAGCAAAAGAATAACGCCATCGCGTTCTACAAGATGGCTTACAAGGGCGATCCCAAGGAGGCCATGGAGAAAAGTATGTAGGCGATCAACAGATCCAGCATGATACAAATGTGGCTGGTACTCGGCGTCAGTTAAAGTTCGTCGATGGTGGACCCATCACACGGTATGGCATTATGCAGCCTTCAACTTGTGGGCATTGAAAGCATGAACACGACGTTCTTCTTGTTTCTTGAGCATACCGTAGATGAGCAGAGGTGCGAGGACGACCCCTCCAATGATCATCATATCATACTTCGCGGCAAAGTAAAATAAGAAGAACCAGATCGAAAGGGGAGTACCTACTGCCAAGATGAGCAGGGCAATTGTACGTGCCGTCTTTGATGTTCGGGCACTGAATTCATCAACAGGCAGATCATTGATCGTTTGACATTGTGGGCAATCCAATTGGATCACTTCTCCTTCGTCCATTGCCAATTCAACACGTGTTTCTGAAGACGTGCTCATGCTGATCTCTCCTGCGCAAGTCGTGCAATGTGCGTATATCTTCATGTTCGCTTCAAAGGCAAGATATACCTTTTAGGAAATAGCTTTGATCTCCGGGTTCTCCAAAGTGACTATAGCTGTTCCCTCTATGCCGCTTTTGAACATGGCTTGCGCCAATTCTGCCGAAGTGATCACGCCTTTTGAGTAGATCCGTCTCATCAGTGGATATAAAGTACGTGAAAGGCGGTACATGAAGTTGGGTTCTTTGCGCTTCACGACGGGGTAGATGTACCCCGGCCTGAAAATGTATAAGGAGCGAAAACCTGAAGCGAGTAGATGGTTCTCTGCCATTCCTTTGTAACGCGCAAAAGACATGCGACTTTTTTCCGTTCGATCAGCACCTTGCCCACTTAAAAAACAAAGTGTTGCTTCGGGGCTTTGGGCCTTTAGCGCGTTTCCAAACGCTACCGCCATATCTACCGTGATTTGCTTGAACACTTCATCTGATACGGCTCCCGTATAGGCGCCTATGCAGAAATGCCCTACCTCCTTGTTCTTGAATGCATCTTGTATGCCCCGTAGATCGGTATAGTCGGCATGCACGACCTCCGTCAATTTGGGGTGCGTAATACCGGAAACTGAACGCACCAGGGAAGTAACCGAAGCAATTTTACTGCTATTCAAACAGCTTTGCAGGATGATGCCTCCTACCATCCCAGAAGAGCCCGCTAGGAGCACGTGTTTAGGCTTAGTTTTCATCAGCTTGTTTCGTAGCGAGTTCTTGAATCGGGCGAATATGAACACATAACGCCATTGCTTAAAGAACAAAGTGCTGGCAAAGGAATAACTTTGAGATAGAAACGGGGAGCCCGTAGTTGGATATCTGAAGAAGAATCCGTTTTTGCCAAACTATGTGTCATTCGTTGTATTCGTTATATGAAACTAAGAACTAAAAAAGTAGTCTTTAAGAATGTTGAGAGATAAAGAAGTTGAACGTGCTGAAGAGAATAATATCAAGGCGAATGAGTCTTCTAAGTTGGATGGTAGTCGAGGAACCATAATTCTAAATTTTCAAGCGCAGTTAGTTAAGCAAATTGAATTAGATAGTCTGGAAGATGTGAATTTTGGTATGTGGCTGCCGAGTGAGGGAAATGGGTCTTTTGAGGATTCTGGAATTATTGAAATATGGAACTCAATCTATGAGACAACATCGAATTGTTGGTCTTACGTAGCAGCTGACCTTTTAAAAACGTTGAAATTGGCAGATGAGCGTATTTTTCGTTTAAATATGCCCGACGAATTTTGGGCTTGCGCATTCGAAACGAAGGATAAAGAGCAAATTATTTTATCCCTGTCAAAGGAAAAAGGAATTAGACTTCATTTTTCCGAAAAAACCACGTTAGCATACAGAACTGAATTTTTAAAAAACTTTGATCGGTATTGTACCGCATGGCGTGAGTTCATCGCGCTCAGTAATGGGAAAGAGGATAGTGATTTAGAGATTGGTCAGCGGTGGGCTTTGAATGTTAAAGTAGCACTAGAGGCAGAAAAGCATGAACCTTTAACTGCAGTAGGACAGATAATGAAATGACACTTATCCTTGCTTTGTTCGTTGGGCAACGTAACTGAATCGCCCATGTTCCGAATAATCATACTTCTGTTTTTTGTTCCTCTTCTCAGCGCTGCTGGATTTGGTCAAGC
>CAZPEQ010000088.1:0-8705 GCA_964585605.1 uncultured Weeksellaceae bacterium
CGGGTATCTTCTTCCAGTTCTTACCGCCATCTTCTGTTACCTGAAGTAGCCCATCATCGGTTCCAATGTAGATCAGATCACGTTGAACCGGCGATTCAGAAATAGACGTGATCGTATTGTAGTTGGACATAGCATAAACATCCCAGGGGTTGTCGTAACTCTGCTTCCTGCCCATAATGGGGAGGGATATGCGTTCTTCATTTCGCGTTAAGTCCTCAGATATCGCTGTCCAGTCGTTACCGCGGTCATTGGATCGCCAGAGCCGTTGAGAAGCCATGTATATCTGTGTTGGGGCGTGGGGGCTCACCAGTATAGGGGCATCCCAATTGAAACGCTCGTAAGGGTCACCATCTTCAGGCTGAGGTTGTATGCCAACGGTTTCACCTGTTCTCATATTCAATCGAGATAGGTAACCTTGCTGGCTTTGCCCGTAGGCAATGTCGGGGTTTCCTGGTTCGGTGGCCGGTTGGTGCCCATCACCGCCAAGAACTACTTTCCAATCTCCGTTTTGGATACCCGAACGGTTATCGGTTCGAGAAGGCCCCATTTGGGTGCTGTTGTCCTGCGTTCCTCCGTATATGTTATAGAAAGGCTCGCTATCGTCTATTGCTAATTTGTAGAATTGAGTGATAGGCATATTACTCATGTGCCTCCAGTTCTCTGCTAAGTCAAAAGATTCGTACAGGCCTCCATCCGTTCCTACTAAGAGGTAGTCGGGATCATCGGCGCGAAAAGACAAGGCATGGTTGTCGACATGTTTCCATTGGTTAGGCACATTCACGAATGTCTTGCCTCCATCGTGCGACACTTTGAATCGATTATTCGCAAAGTAGATGCGGTCAAAATTGTGTGGACAGGCGTATAGTTCCTGGTAGTAGTGAGGCCCAGTACCGCCTGCGATCTGGTCAGACATTTTCTTCCATGAAGAACCTCTGTTCTCACTTCTATAAACACCGCCCTTGCGCAAATCCTCTTCGATCGCTGCGTAGATCACATCCGGTTGTTGTGGCGAAATGGCCAAGCCGATTTTACCCATGTTACCACCCGGCAAACCTGACTTTAATTTTTCCCAAGTCTCACCACCATCAGAAGAACGGTGGATGCCTGATTTTGGCCCGCCCCCCATGTACGCGGCTACGGTTCTGTGGTGTTGCCACATGGCGGCATACAATTGGTCTGGGTTCCGCGGGTCTATCAGCAGGTCGGTCGCCCCGGTCCACTCGCCAGCATCCAGTACCCGTTTCCAAGTTGCTCCACCATCGGTGCTTTTGTATACACCTCGCTCCCCACCACTGCTCCACATTGGGCCTTGGGCTGCAACCCAAATAATATTCGAATTGGAGGGGTGTACAATGATTTTCGAGATATGCTCTGAACGTTTCAAGCCCATGTTCTTCCATGAAGCTCCATCGTCTTGGCTCAGGTAAATGCCATCACCCCAAGACGAATGCCGGCCTGCAACATTTTCACCAGTGCCTAACCATACGCGGTGTGGGTTATTGGGGTCGATCGTAATACAACCCGTTGAATACACCGGATATTTATCGAAGATCGGTTTCCACGTTGTGCCTGCGTTCTTGGTTTTCCAAACGCCACCCGATCCAACGGCAACGTACCAAACATTATCATCTTCCGGGTGAATGGCGATGTCTGCTATTCTCCCTGCCATGAAGGCAGGGCCTACGGATCGGAACTTTAAACCAGAAAAATTGGTTGTATCCCAAACCGTTTTAGGAGCTTCAGTTTTCTTCTTTTTTTGCGCGTGAACGGGTTGAAGGCTGAACAGCGTTGAACAGAGAAGGAACAGGATGAATTTTTGCATGGTCTGGCTTGTGTGCCGCCAATGTAGCAAAAAGACCTGTGCGTTAGGCAGGCGATGCGCACTCACCAACTAGGTACTTGGCGACAAGTAGAGGTTTTGCCGCTAGTAAGACAATGATCTAAGCCGCTTTTTGAGGTGCCTCCATACCAGGCTTCCAACCGAAGCATTTCATTTTGTCGCTGAGCATTGCACTCTTGAAAGTGCTTTTGTTCAACAACATACGCGCACACTCTTGCACCCCTTCGGTGATCGATGGGTGAGGATGCACCATTTCTGCTAATTCGGCCAATGGAATGTTACATTGGATCATAAGTGCAACGGCTTGTATTGCACTGGAGGCGTGTTCCCCTACCACCCGTATGCCAAGAACCCTCATTTCTTCATCGTCACTAACGATCAGCTTAATGAACCCCTTGATCTGTCGCATGGCAATCGCGCGCGCGATGCAACTGTAATCTAATCTGGCAACACGGTACGCTATCAACTTGGCTTGGCATTGTGTTTCATTCATGCCAACACCAGCAACCTCTGGATCAAGGAACATGATGGAACTAACGTTGTCGTATTCAATAGAGCAAGGCGTCTTGCCCCAGTAGCATTCAACAGCATGCCTGCCTTCTTGCTCACCCATGTTCAACAACATGTTTTTTCCATTGGCATCACCTACACAGTAGATATGCGGCATGTTCGTTTTGCATTGCTCGACCTTTAACTGAGCGGTTTGTTCATCTTTGAACAGACCTGCATTTTCAATATTCAGGTTATCGAGGTTTGGAGAACGACCAATGGATATCAGTGCTTTTTGTACGAGATGTTCGGTTGTGGATCCATCGGCGTGTTCAACAGAGAATTGAACTTGATCACCGATGCGCTCCAATGTCTTTAAGCAAGATCCGTGATGAACGATTACGCCATTTTTCTTGAACATCTTGGTTACGTGTTGCGAAACATCTCCGTCTTCAAAAGGCAAGATTCGATCAGCACGATCTATCAGATGTACTTCTTTGCAATTGAAGTTTGAGAAGATCGTAGCGAATTCGCAGCCTACGACTCCTGCTCCAACGATCACAATACTTTCTGGTACGCCCGTTAAGTGATCAATGCCATTGCTTGTCATGATCACCTCTTCATCTATAGGTACTTCTGGTAAACGCCTAGGTTGGCTACCCGTTGCCAGAATGAATTGTTCTGCACTGATCAATTCGGTATCGTCTCCAGAATCTATGCGGATCGTGTGCGATGAAGTAAAGCGACCAGTGCCTCGTTTATGCGTGAACAAGGGTTCCTCTTCCTGTTGTAGCATGCGCATATGGCAGGTGTAAAGGTGCTTTCTCTCGAGTTGAGCTTCCATCAACTCTCGCCTAACGGTATCCCAACTTGGTGCTAACGCCGTATCTAATGTTCTGCGTCCCGGACCGGTTCTTTTTGAGAATCGCTTCGCCATTTCCCAAAGCGTCTTGGAGCTGAGCGCACCATTGTAAATTCCCGTTCCGCCGATCTTGTCATTCTCTACAAGTAGGACCTTCTTGTTAAGGTCAATTGCGCGCATTGCCGCAGCATAGCCAGCTGGCCCTCCGCCAATAACGCATACATCGTAATGTTCCATGCCCGATTCTCTCCTTCGAGTTATCTGTGTTTATACGGTATAAATGCGTGTTGGTTCCCTCAAAATGACAGTTGGTCGAGGATGTTAAGCGGGGTGAAACTATGGTTGGGCGGTGGTCGTAAAACGATTCAATAGCATACCCCCGCTTGTGAAAGCTCTACGCTACATATCACTTCAGTTAGCGACTATCGTTGCATTAGTCGGGTCGGCGCAATGTTTGCAGTTTTTCGATAGCCAAGGAGTGTTGACCGATCAACCGTATTGGGTAAGTTGCACAGGAGGAGATTTTAACGTGGTTCTTCAATCTCCTAATACCATTGGTGCGTATTCCATTGATTGGGGTGATGGCACACCGCCTGTATCAGGAATTTCATTGGTTCCTCCTCAAACCTTAACACACTTGTATCCCGCAGCGGTGGATACGTTCGTGGTCACTTTCACAGAGCTAGGAACAGGCTGCGTGATAACGGGTGTTGTTGTGATGGAGGAATTCGTTAGTGCTTCCATTCAAATACCAATAAATACGCTAACACAGATCTGCGCTCCGCAGAGTATTGACTTCATGAACAGTAGTACAGATGTTTCTCCTACTACCGTGTTCACCTGGGATTTTGGCGATGGAAGTCAACCGCTTGTCTTTGATCATACCAATTGGGGGCAGGTTATTTCCAATACCTATCAGCAGGGCACGGTGAGTTGTGAAACGCAGGTCACACTGACTGCTTCAAATTATTGCACCGATCTAGCTGGCGCTCCGAGTGTAGCAACGTTCAATCCGATACGGGTTTGGGACACCGATACAGCTGCGATCAGTGCGAGCGCAACACTATTGTGCTATCCTGATACCATTGTGGATTTTCAGAATGTGAGTATTCGTAATTGCATTAATCAAGGCAATATCCATCAACGCTATGAGTACTGGAATTTTGGAGATTACTGGGGTGTAGGGCAGGATTCAATCGTCGATTGGACCGCATGGCCACCTGCACCTGTGCATACGATCGCTTACCCTGGTATTGGTACGTACGACGTCATGTTGTTGGATAGCAACTTCTGCGGAATTGATACGGCCTTCATTACCATTGAGATCGTACCTCCTCCTACAGTTCAATTAGTAGGTACACCCGATACAGTTTGTGTAGGTGAGTTGGTATTCCTAGATCAAACCACCAATGGCGGTGCAAATGCATACCAGTGGAATTTTGGAGACGGAGCAGGTTGGCAGAATACGAGTATTGGCGATCAATATTATGCCTATGCAACGCCAGGTGTGTACACAGCCTCCTATCAGGCGAATATTGCTGGCGCAACGATGGGGTGCGCGGATACGGCAAGTACGACAGTTGTGGTCATTCCAGCTCCCACGGCTAGTTTTACGTTATCCGATTCTATTGCGTGCGAACCCTTGTCAGTCACGTTTACGGATAATTCGATCGACGCGATCGATCATCAATGGGACTTCGGAAATGGAAATACATCTAATTCCGTAACGCCTCCTGCTCAACTTTATTCGAATCCGGGAACGTACACCATTACACTTACTGTAACCAACGTGCAAGGTTGCACGGATGAAACCAGCGCCACAGTTCAGATAAACGACCCACCAGTTGTGTCTCTTTCTGATCAACAAGTTTGTGCGGGTGAACCGTTGAGTCTGCCTCCTCCAGTTACGCTTACACCTGGAGATAGTATAATCAACTACTTCTGGCAATTGGGCGATGGAACGACTTCTACCGACAGTGCCATTGTACATACCTATGCGGCGCCGGGTAACTATCAACTTATACTTGTTGTGGAAGGCTTGAATTGTGGCGGTCGGGATACGGCTAATGTGCAAGTGTTAACGCCTCCAAGCGCTGCCTTTACTCCAGACTTTAATGCAGGCTGTTCTCCATTAACCGTCAATTTTACGAATGCTACGCCCACTTTTACATCGGCGGAGTGGTTTGTAGATAGCGTGTCTTTCTCTACAGCAACTGATCCATCGTACGTGTTCACCAACACTACGAATGCTAATGTTGTCCACGAAATAATGCTTGTGGTGGAGAATGGCAGTGGCTGTTCTGATACCACGGTTACAAGTATTACCGTGTACCCAGAAGTAGAGGCTATGTTCAGTTTTGTTGGTACTGCCGGGTGCGCACCATTGACCGTAGATTTCCTCAATACAAGTTCCAATGCAACAACATATAGCTGGGATTTTGGAGATGGAGATACGAGTACTGCGGTTAGTCCAAGCCACGTATTCATAAATAATACCTTGCTGCTGGAGGTGTACAACGTTACGCTTACTGCAACGGACTCCCTTACCGGTTGTTCGTCAACGATGACCGCTCCGGTTCAGGTATTTCCAACAGCCAACTTTGTGTTCACCCCGGTACCGGACACCGGTTGCAGCCCGTTGGCTGTTGACTTCCCAGTGATCCTGGGTGCGGTGAGTTATGAATGGGATTTTGGGGATGGAACGACCGCGCAAGGAGCACCCATGTCGCATACGTTCAGCAACAACGGCATAGGTATCTTAACATACGACGTTACACTCATAACGACCAACGCCTTCGGTTGTATGGATACCGTGGTACAGCAGGTTGTGGTGTTTCCCGGGGCCAACGCTGATTTCACGGCAACTCCGCCGATTCAGCAAATGCCGAATACAACGGTATCTGTCAACAACATCGGATCGAACGGTGCCGATTACTTTTTTCAATGGGACTTTGGAGATGGCAATACATCAACCAGTGCGCAGCCAGGGAGTAACCAGTATCCTGGGCCAGGGGTCTATACCATTTCGCTTATTGTAACGAATGGCTTTTGCACTGATACGGCGTACCAGCAAGTGCAGATCGTTGATCCGGACCCTATACCGACATTTACGGGAAGTGGAGAAGGTTGTGTACCGGTAGTGGTTGACTTCATGAACACGACAGTGGGAGCCACTGCCTTCTTATGGGATTTCGGGGATGGCGGAACATCTACGCTTGAACACCCAACTCATGTGTATGGCATACCGGGAACGTATTTTCCGTCACTTACAACAACGGGCTTTGGAGGGAGTACGAGCACTACGGTAAGTTTAGATTCAGTGGTTGTTCACCCCAACGCGATCGCCAATTTTACAGCTCAACCGGGAATCGTAGTTGTGCCGAATGAGTCCGTTGACTTTCTGAATTTATCACTTAACGCCAATAACTTCTTATGGGATTTTGGTGACGGTCAAACATCAACCGCCACGAATCCGATACACTTCTACACAGCGCTGGGCGTGTATGATGTAACGCTTATTGCAAATAATACGTACAACTGTCCTGATACGTTTTTTTGGGCCAATGCTGTTGTCGCACAGGGAGCAGGAAGTATTGCATTTCCTAATGCCTTTACGCCAAACAACAATGGACCAACAGATGGCATATATGATCCGAACAGTTTCGATAACGACTTTTTCTTCCCCATCCACGAAGGTGTTGCAGAATATCAACTGCAAGTCTTTAACCGTTGGGGTGAACTCGTTTTCGAAAGCTTCGATGTTAACATGGGGTGGGATGGGTATTACCGGAACAAACCAGCAAAACAAGACGTATACGTATGGAAAGCACGTGCCATTTTTTCAAACGGAAATCAAGTCACTCAAAGCGGAGATGTTACGCTCTTAAGATAAAATGAAAAACACATTATTTGCCTTGCTAAGTCTGTTGTTCACAGTTTCTGCCGTTGCTCAGAACGGCTATTCTCGTGAAGATAACAAGAAGCTCGATAATGCGAAACAGCTATTAGACCGAGCTGATCACCTTGCTGCGGCAGCGCTCTACAAGCAGTTGCTTCCTATCGACACCAGTTTTGCGGAAGTGTACTATGAATTGGGTCTGTGCGAAAGCCATATTCCTTCCATGCGTGAGAATGCAAGAGCACGATTCGCGCAAGCAGTTCGCCATGGTCATGTGGAGGCGCATTACGAATTGGCCAAGGTATTGCATCGGCAAGAAAAACTGAACGAGGCGTTCGAAACATACACAACGTACAAAGGGCTTGATGGTAGAATGCACGATGATGAAGAGGTCGACCATGAGCTGGGAAAGATCTTCGTGGCGAAAGACATGATCCAGAATCCGGTTGATATTCGTATCGAGCCAATGGGTACTGGCATTAACAGCCCAATGCACGACTATTCGCCGGTAACGCCAGGCAATGGTGGAGTACTTTATTTTACGTCTCGCCGTGAAGGCTCTACAGGAGGTATGGTTGATAACAATGGCCAGCCTTTCGAAGACATTTATGTAGCACATTATGATGGTAACAACTGGAGCCCAGCAGAGAATGCGGGCTACCCAATGAATACCAGGACCATGGATGCTACTGTTGGTATTTCTGAAGATGGCAATACCATGTTGATCTACAGGACCTCTCGTGATCTAGTAGGGGGCAACATCCTGATCATGAAAAAAGCAGAGAACGGAAATTGGTCGAACCCGCACACCTTGAACAAGGTTGTGAACTCGCAGTACTTTGAACCAAGTGCTTGTTTGGTTGACAATGGGAATACGATCTACTTCACCTCGGATCGTCCAGGTGGTTATGGAGGCCGAGACATCTGGCGTGTGAAAATGCTTCCGAATGGAGAGTGGAGCCGTCCGTTGAACATGGGGCCGAACGTAAATACCAAGTACGACGAAGACGCACCGTTCTTGCACTCTGATGGTCAAACCTTGTTCTTTTCGAGCAACGGACATAAGACCATGGGAGGCTACGATATTTTTCGCTCTGTACTGGTTGATCCTGATCTGAATGTATGGAGTAAGCCAGAGAATATGGGCTATCCGTTCAATACCGTTAAGGATGACATTTACTTCAGCCTGACTGATGATGGCCGCACGGGGTACTTGTCCTCAGAGCGCCCAGGAGGATTAGGTATGCAAGACATTTACAAGGTGGTGTTCCCTGTGAGCAAGACCAACTACATGGTTGTTAAGGGGAGTGTACTTAACCCAGATAGTGAGCCAGTAGAAGCCCGGATCTTGGTAGAAGATGCTGGTTTTGACGAACTGCACGGGGTATATAACTCAAATGGAACTGACGGTTCATACGTATTGGTACTTGCTCCTGGTCGTGAATACGACATTAAGGTGGAGGCAATAGGATACATGGATCAGGCGACGCAATTGACTGCGCCAAGAGGTATGAAAGAATTCAATTTGGATCTGCGCTTAGTGCCTGATGCAGACAGTTCCCAAATGGTGGAAGACAGATGATATGATACGACACGCCTATATAACGGCTTTATGT
>CAZPEQ010000089.1:0-8665 GCA_964585605.1 uncultured Weeksellaceae bacterium
CGGGTTAATGAGAAGTAACCACTTGGAAATTCATCTTTTAGGGTCACCACATTCCCCCCGGTCTTGGGAACAATGTTGTTCAATACTGAACTGAACCCGTACGACGTGGAAGGCAGAAAAGCCACCTGTTCCGGTTTGCAGTTCACCAGCTTCGCGAAGAGTGTGCGTACTTCAATCTTATCGTCAAAAAAGTCTGGTACGGAAATGTCGGCTGGGTTACGTTCTCTTACTAATGCTTGTATACACGCTTCTTCTGCTGATCGCATTAACGGTGCTTTATAGGCACAGTTCAGGTAGTGCGTATCCGGTGGCAAGTTGAAGAGGTGTTTCTGGGAGTTCATAGTAGTGCGATTTATTGTATCCGCTGTTCGTCGATACCCTTGGTGATTTCCGATACCACATTACCGGTGTGCGCGGTGGTCTTGTTCTCGATCAGCATGATCTGACATTCTTCCTTAGAAGAAACGCGGTGATCAACACCCCGCTTCACGATGTATAGATCACCCTCGTTCATCGTGAAAGGGGCTTGCCCAGCAACCTCAAATAGGAGACTTCCTTTGATTACATAAAAGAGTTCGTCTTCGGCTTTGTGGTTATGCCAAGGCACTTTATCGCCTTTGATCTTGGCTACTTTAACGAACACGTCGTTGACCTCGCCAATGATCTGCGGGGAGAAGTACTCGGACACGTTCTTGAGTTTGGCTTTCAAGTTTAAAGACATGGGTAGGCGATTCGGTTGAGGTAAAGGTATTGAACGTTTTCTGAGGGCAGTAGGCATGACAAACCTTTATTCTAAAGAGAAAAAAGTCAACGTAATACCCTTTGTTTGACCATTGGATGGATCCGTTGGGTCGGCACTGCACCATGTAGTTGCGTGCAGCATGCGTATTCGAAACTTAAGGCCCCTTGCGCTTTTGGGTCTTCTCTTTCCGAAGTGTGCCATCTGCTTTGAACCATTTCCAATCACCGCTTCGTTTACCGTTCGTATAGTAACCAGAAATTTGAACAGCACCATTCTTTCTATAATAAGTGTAAGGCCCGTTTAATTTGCCATTGGAACCGTATTGATAATCTTCCCATAGCGTTCCTGATTTATAGTAAATCAGGAGTGCTCCATCCCAATATCGCCCCTTTCCTTTTCCCCTATACTTTAAGTTGCCATTTTTAAAGTACCGCGAAATAGTGTATTTCCTCAACTTGTAAATCCCCGCATAGATATTGGAACGCCCTTGATCTTTTTCTGCTGCACGGTTTTCCGCAGGAACGTAAACTCGGCTTAATTGCAGACTGCCAGACCGGAAGTAGTCGTTCCAATAGGCGGAGTCTTGCGGATTAAGCGGAAGAAAAGCCTTGAATCTCACGTTCCCTGACTTTCTGTAGTAAGTCCAATGATCAACAATATGATTATGTAGTATGTCGGTTTTACTACCACCTGAGAGTTGATCATAGAAAGAGGTAAGTACCCAACCTTCCCCAATAAGGTTACCGTTAGCGAACTTGAAATCCTGATAATAATAGTCCGTGATCGTCGAGTCTGCTTCAATTACTTGTCTCAATGAATCAGATATTTCAGGGTCTTGCGAAAAGCCGACGGTTAAATGTATGATGGTAAGAAAGAGAAATAGTAAACGAATCATGCAATACCAATAGTTTAAACTTGAGGTAAATATATGCAAGCTTAGAGTAGATCATCTATTCTCAGAATAGATGGATTGAGCCGTAAGTGTTAATCAAATCCCACTGCGCTACTGCTCATCTTTAACCCGAAGCGCGTCATACTGAATAAGCCGAACGGATGGTTGTTACCATCTTGAATATTCAACTCTTAACTGCCGAATACCAATTATCGATTCCCAACACCTGGGGTTTGAGCCAATACCAGTTTCTTCAGCACGACGATCTGCCCCAAATGGTAGTGACTATGTTGAATGACGCCGCTAAGATTGCGGTAATACGTCCGATATTTTTCTTCGACGAAAACTTCCCAGAAAATCTCCTCTGGAAGTTGTTCGATAGCTGTTGCGAACCGTTCAGCTTCGTTCCATGTCTTGTTAAGCAATTGGTCCCAGTCTTTTTGAGAAGTGATAGGGGGCACATCGAAACTGTACTTATCATGAGCATCCAGTGATCCTCCTTCCAAAACCGTCAAGCCAACACTTACATAATAGTTGATATGAAAGACCAGTGAAGCAATGGTGTTGAAGGACTCAACAGATGTGGTGGCTTGTTGCCACGTCACATTGTTCAAGGTGTCTTTCAGGTTAACGCCTGTCCAGTTACCACCGAAAAAGACCTCCCGGAAATGTTTGGCTAAATGACTGGCTACATGCATAATTACAAATTCAATTCGGGCATAGGCTAGCTCAAGCCGTGTACGGTTCCGTCATTGGCAATATCCATACCTTCCGCAGCCGGCACTTTAGGGAGCCCAGGCATACGCATCATCTTACCGAGTATAGGTATGAGGAAACCTGCACCTGCTGCGATCTCGATCTCGCTCACGGTAATCTTGAATCCAGTAGTAGCTCCCAATGCCTTGGCATCGTCGCTGAAACTATACTGGGTTTTGGCCATGCAGATCGGCAGTTTTTCAAGCCCCAGTTTTTGGATTCGCCGCAGATTCGCTTGCGCTTTGCTACTGTACACAACACTGTCTGCACGGTAGATCTCCTTGGCAATGGTCTCGATCTTGCCTTCTACACTCAAGTCCAATTCATACAAAGGATGGAATTTGCTGACACCGCTTTCTACTACACGCATGACGGCTTCAGCCAGATCGGTCATGCCCGCACCGCCTAGTGCCCAACCCTTTGCCAGTACAGCCTCTACATCATACTTCGCACAAAAGTCCACGACTGCTTGTATCTCTTCTTCTGTATCGGTAGGGAAGTGGTTGATCGCAACAACCGGTTTCAGGCCGAATTTGCCAATGTTTTCGATATGACGTCCCAAGTTGGCCAGTCCCTTTTTTGCGGCTTCAAAATTGGGTGTGCCTACTTCGGTTTTGTCTACACCGCCGTGGAAACGCAAGGCTTTGATCGTGGCTACCAAGACAACAGCTTCTGGACTTAAATCGGCAGCGCGGCACTTGATGTCGAAGAATTTTTCTGCGCCCAGGTCAGCACCAAAACCTGCTTCGGTAACGACAATATCGCTCAAGCTCATACCCATTTTGGTGCCGATGATGCTGTTGGTGCCTTGCGCAATGTTGGCAAACGGGCCACCATGAATGATCGCCGGATTCCCTTCAAGTGTTTGCACTAAGTTGGGCTTGATCGCGTCCTTAAGTAATAAGGCCATGGCACCTTCTGCGTTGAAATCGCGTGCGTACAAATTCTTCGTACGGTCAACCGTTTGGCCTACATAGATGGATGCCAAACGTTCTTTCAGATCAGCTAGGTCAGTAGCCATACACAAGATGGCCATTACTTCACTGGCAGCGGTTATGTTAAAACCATCTTCCCGGGGCATGCCGTTACCCGTGCCACCCAAACCGATCACAATGTTGCGCAGTGCACGGTCGTTCATGTCGATCACCCGTTTCCAAGCAATGGACCTTGGATCAAGACCAAGCGTGCGTTCCCGATTCTGCAGGTTGTTATCGATCAAGGACGAAAGCAGGTTGTTCGATTTTTCAATCGCCCCAAAGTCTCCTGTGAAATGCAGGTTGATGTCTTCCATGGGAACCACTTGAGAATAGCCTCCTCCAGCAGCACCACCCTTCATGCCGAACACAGGCCCTAAAGAAGGTTCACGCAATACAACAGTGGCTTTTTTGCCGATCTTGTTCAAGCCTTCGGTAAGACCGATCGAAGTGGTAGTCTTGCCTTCCCCAGCAGGGGTAGGTGTCATAGCGGTTACCAAAACGAGTTTGGAACGGCGTACCTTATTCTCGTCAATCAGGTCCAAAGGCAGCTTGGCTTTGTAATGGCCATACTGTTCCAGGGTATCGGGTTCGATACCAATGCGCGAGGCAATTCCTGTGATGGGCTGCATGGTAGCTGCCTGAGCGATCTCCAGATCGCTGGGTACTTTGCTCATATATCTATTTATTTACCACTACTCGTTGGGTATTGTATGGCTCTCCGTTTTTGAACAGCGACACGACATAGGTGCCGTTCGATACTGACTCGCCTAACCCATTTCGCACGGGCCAGGTGTAGGTATGCATGCCTTGCGTGTATGGCCCCAGATCATTGCTGAATACCACGCGGCCGTTCAGATCCAATATCTGTATGCCCATATCTGCATCGTGTCCAAGTCGTATGGGAATATTGACTGCATCGGTGGCTGGGTTTGGATATGCGGGAATGAAGTTCGTGGTAGGTTGTTCGGCAACACTTACCGGTGCGCTAGGTAGTGAACTGGAGTAAACCCCGTTGCCGTGTGTGGCCACCGCAATGGTTCCATCATCTAGTCGCGTTGCAATGGAATTGATAGGAATGTTACCGATCGTGCTTGGGCCTTCCTGCACCCAAACCGTGTTGTCACCATCTAACAACTCCGTGCTGAAAAGTCCGATGCTGGTACCCACAAAATAGACGGGTGTACCGGTGGAAGATCCTCCCGGGTAGATGCTTGCCCAGTAGCAGGCAGGACCGTTTCCTGTACCATTGACATTCTCCTCTAAGTTGCCACCAACATGGCTCCAGCTTTGACCACCATCCGCGGTATGCCAGATACTTTGAATGTTGTAGTTGCTGAAGGTGATGATCCATTCATCAGCATCGTGATCGTTCGGGGCCACGCAACTCATATAACCAACAGGCCAGGCGGGCTCGGTTATATCTGTCCGAGTCATAATACCATCTAGGCTATCCAAGCGGTGCAAGCGACCGCTGGTCGTGCCGTAATACAGACTGCGCCGTCCGTAAGAGACATCTAAGCAGGATATGCGCTGCGTGCCGGGCAGGGTGGACGCCCCGAGACTGATCCAGTTGGTGGTGATCGCATCAAACCAATTGTTGGTGACAGGAATTCCGGCGAGGTCGTTGTTTCTCCATATACGGCCACCGTTCACCCAAAACAATTTGTTGTTATCCCGTGGATCAAGTACAAATGGGTTGATGAAATTGTAGGCTTGGGTCGCGTTCATGGGGTCGATACGTTCAAACCCAACTTCGTTGTTATTCGCATCGAGTTCCTTCTTGTACAATCTGCCCGATTGGCTGCTGGTCAGTATGAAATCAGCTTCATAAGGCAGCGCCGCGTAAGCTCCATCATCTCGGTGCACGAAATGCCAGTCGTCGCCTACATTGCTACTACTTGCCAGGTAGGTGCCATTATCCTGCGTACCACCGATCAATCGGTCATCGCCAACAGCACCTTCTTCTAAGTGTATGGTATAGAATTGTGAAGTGGCGTAACCGTCATTCATATCCTCCCAAAAAACACTATCGGCGGTTGGGTTTAAGGTGCGGTGTACGCCCCCATCTGAACCACTCCACATAATGCTTGGATCGTCGGGTTGAAAAAGAAGGCGGTGTACATCTGGATGGTGGTTGTCATAGAGGTAATCGATGGGGTTGCTGGTATTGCATTTGTACCCACCTATCCATTTCGTGCTGTCGGGGGTTTGGAATGCATCGTTGGAACGCCAAACATTGATACCCGCGATGTATACCACATTAGAATCAGTTGGGTGAACGGCTATGCCCATGTCATACCCACCTTGCGTGTTCATCAAGGCAAAGTTGAAACTGAAATAGCCGGTACATGAACCACTGGGCAGTGAACTGGTTCGCAATTCCCAGCTCCCATTTGCGCCTGTGCCGTCTCCTGACAGGTAACGATACAGGCCAATGATATGGCCATTAACACCTGTTGATGCCGTACTCGTTTGGCACAAGAAGTACAGCTTGTTCTCATTTTGCGGATCAAGCGCAAGAACGGTTCTATCTGCGTTGCCGGGGAATAGCGCACCTGGAGTGCTACTTATCCTTGTCCAGTTTATCCCGTCAGTAGAGCGGAAGAGGCCTTCCACAGATGCACCATCACCAATGGTAGCGTAGAAGACCCCGTCTGAGGTGATAACGATTTCACTTTGTTCACTTTGTTGGTTCTGTGTTGTATCGATACCAAGTACGGTATTCCATGTCTGACCCCCATCTGTGCTTCGGGTAATGCCGTTGTAGACAGCGGCTAATACCACATCATTGATCGTATCGGTATGATCGATCACGATCCTATTTACTTGCTTGAAAGAACCGTTGATCTCATAGAACTGCGGTCTGTCGACACTAGTTGACGCCAACTGCGTCCAGCTTTGGCCATTGTCCGTGCTTTTAAAGATCCCATCACCAGAAAGGAGTGCTGAAAAACTGGTTCCACTGACCACGCCGTAGTTCTCTCCAGTGCCATAGTACCACGTATCTTCCTTACCCGGTCGGGTGTCTTGCACGATGGAAGAAACAGATTGCAGGTCGTTCAAGGCGGTGGCCTTCAGCCAACTTTGTCCTCCATCCACACTGCGCCACATGCCTCCTGTAACGCCGCCAGCCAAGAGGATACTTGAATTACGCACGTCGAAAGCCAAGGCACGTGTTCGGCCTCCTCTGTTTTTAGGGCCACGCCATTGCCAACTTAGTGATTTAGACCCTTGCTTTACTGGGAGGGTTTTGGCAAAGGCCAATTCCCGTTTGCGCATGTTCTGCGGTATTTCCCCTGTGGAAGGGTCTTTTAGTCGATCAGTCTCCCATGCGATACGGGCGTATGGGTCATCTGGATCTCCTATTCCCATAGGAGCAGCGTTTGATCTTGTGTTTTCGGAGCAAGAGAATAAGGTGCACGCAATGCATGCGACCAAGGCAAATCGATGGAGCATGAGCTAAATTTAGTCGATCGTTTCGAGCTTGTAGCCCGCTTTCATCAACTCTACCCAAAAATCGGGGTATGATTTATCTACAACTTCGGGATCTTGAATGAGGACGTAGGGGAACAGTTCGGCCAATCTGACCAGTGACATGGCCAACCGATGGTCTTTGTGGGTGGGTATGGGTGCACCTGTGTAATTGAGCTTTGCGCTGCCTAGGATGAAGGTATCTTCGGTCCAGAACACATTCGCACCCATGCCTTGGAGAATTGTACCCATGGTTTCGATACGGTCACTTTCCTTTGTCGGCAACGCTGCCAGCCCGGTGAAAGTAGTAGGTATGCCCATTGCCGCCATGGAAATGGCGAGGGGTTGAAAAATATCGGGTGTATCCGTTAGGTCGAATTCCAGTTGGCTGAAAGGCGCTTTTAGGGAACTGATCTTGGTATCGTTTTTAGACTTGCGCGTGGTAATGAACGGCTTCAGTAAGTCCTTGATCGCCTCATCTCCTTGCAGGCCATCTGCGATCAGCCCCTCCAAACGAAATTCGCGGTTCCGCCCCAGCGCAAAGCTGTACCAGAAAGACGCTGCTGACCAATCCGAATGAACGGTGGTGTCCACTTCATTATAAACACCCGGTGAAACATGGATCGTGTCCTTTCGTACTTTGACATCCGCGCCATGCTGTTTCATGATGCCCGTTGTCATGCGCACGTATGATTGGGAATACCGCACGCCATTCCATGTGAGTGCGATGCCTTTAGCCATGTAAGGAGCGATTATTAACAGCGCACTAACGAATTGACTTCCTTTGATATCGGTCAAGGTCACTTTTCCTCCCTTGAGTTTCTTCCCTCTTATCTGAAAGCCCTTATCCACCTTTCGAACATCTGCGCCCAGTTGATTAAGTGCGTTCATGAGGTCATCGTGGGGCCTACTGATCAAGCGGGGTTCTCCGGTTAGGAGGAACTCCTCATTCTCCTGGCAGGCAGCCCATGCCATGAGCAAGCGAAATGGTGTTCCTCCAAGTCCGCAATGCATGGTCGCCGGGCGTTCGTGTAGATTTTTTTCCAATAGGACCGTGTCCTCTGCGTTGGAAAGGTTCTCGATACGACCACCTGCTAATGCTTTGAGAATGAGTAAACGATTACTCACGCTTTTTGACGATGGCAGCCTTACGCTGGTTTCGGCCGCTTCATTTGTAGCAGCCATTACTTTCATTTTCTTCATGCAAGATTGATCCGATAATGCTCTAGAGCATCACGAACCTCCGTTGTGGTCACCTCCTGGTTAAAGGTGGCTTGACCGAGAGCATCCAACAGGGTGAATTGGAATTTCTCCTGCGCGTTTTTCTTGTCGTGCCTAATCAATTCGACAAGACGCAAATGGTCGTCCACCTGAATTGGGAAGGAAGGGAATGTAGCACTAAGGATACTTTTTATTTCATTGAAGGTGGGGGTATCGATAGCTCCGCGTTGCATACTGATGTACGCTTCACAGATCATACCGATTGCAATTGCCTCGCCGTGTAAAAGCTCTTTCCGATCACTTTCCAGTGAGAGGCTTTCCACAGCGTGTCCAATCGTGTGACCAAAATTAAGGATCTTTCTTATACCCTGCTCATTTGGATCTTCAAGGACCACTTGTGCTTTTAGTCCAGCAGAGTGTAAAATCATCGTGGCAAATTGATCCAAGTTGTGTAATGGCGCGCGTTTTAGCCCTTGCCAATGGTGTTCATCCTTGATCAAGGCATGTTTCATCATTTCTGCCAAGCCGTTCAACAAATGCCTTTTGCTGAGGGTTTTAAGGAATGGAACATGTACATATACCCGCTTGGGTGGTGTAAATGTGCCT
>CAZPEQ010000090.1:0-8640 GCA_964585605.1 uncultured Weeksellaceae bacterium
ACAAGCAGGACGACTACAGTTCTACGGTAAGGAATATTTCTTTCACTACGAGCCTTTCAATGTCGATTTGCTCAACGTAGACTCTGTCAGTTTCTATGCGGAGAGCTTTGAAGAAGACGATGAAGGACATAGAAGACTCGTACGAGTCAAAAACGTGATCGAAGACATAAGTGGCACGTTAGAAATCGATGAGCCGTCTAACAAATCAGGTCTGTGGCAAGAGGATTATCCGGTTTATCCGAGATTCAAAAATGTGCAAGAATCCTTTGTGTATTACGACAATAGCAAGATTCAAGGTGGAGTGTACAACAGAGATAAATTCTATTTCAGAACAGACCCATTTGAGATCGATAGCCTCGATAACTTCTCCAACGAAGGAATTTATTTTCCGGGCACCTTAATATCCGCTGGAATATTTGCAGATATAGAGGAGCCGCTTCGGTTGCAACAGGACTATAGCCTTGGCTTCGTGCGAGGCACAGGCTCATCGGGAATGGCTTTGTATGAGAAAGGCAGTCGTTTTACAGAACAGGTCACGCTTAATTTTAACGGCTTGCAAGGAGAGGGTGATCTGAATTTCTTAACCACTTCGGCGTACTCCAAACAGTTTGTATTCTGCCCTGATTCCACCTTCGGTGTGGCAGATACCTTGGTGAATACAGGCTCGAAATCGCCGTCAAAAGTACCGCAGGTTAATGCAAGTAATGTTGATGTGAAATTCATTCCAGGGAGAGATGTGTTAACTGCTGATATGAAAAAGAGTGCGCTGGTCATGTATGATGGCGAAGCGGACTTGTATGGTGGAACGGAGTTGACCCCGGCTGGTATGACAGGTGACGGGCTGGTTGATTTTCGCAACGCAACCTTGTCTTCTAAGCTGTTCGAATTTGAAACCCGGAAATTGCATTGTGATACGGGAGATTTTAGGCTAACAGAAGGAGATACTTCTTCCATCGCGTTTAGAACAGATAACGTGAATGCAACCATCGATTTAGATGAAAGGCTGGGTGATTTTGTATCGAACGGAGATGAGACCGTGGTTGAATTCCCAGTGAACAAGTACATCTGTTTCATGGATCGCTTCAAGTGGTACATGGACAATGGCGATATTCAATTGGAAAGCGATCGAACTACTGCGGCAGGCTCAGAAGACCTTCAATTGAGTGGGCCAAATTTCATATCCGTGCATCCTGATCAAGACTCCTTGAGTTTCACCGCGCCCAAGGCGAGGTATGACCTGAAGAAGCATATTATTACAGCTACTGATGTGGAGTACATTCCAGTGGCAGATGCACTGATCTACCCAGATAGTGCAACCGTTCGCATTCGCCGGAACGCGAAGATGGACAAGTTGGAGAACAGTGCTATCGTAGCCAACTTCGTTACCAAATACCATAATATTTACAATGCCAACGTAGAGATCTTGGCCAAGCGAGAATACAAGGGAAAGGGAGACTTGGACTACATCGATGAGACCAAACGAGCCCAAACTATTTTCTTGGATGAAATTACGATCGATTCAGCCTATCAGACATACGGCTTAGGGAAGATCAAAGAAACCGATGGCTTCCAGTTGAGCCCGCACTTTGATTATTACGGAGATGTTGAGCTTTATTCAAGAGAGAAGCAACTCACCTTCGGAGGGAACGTTCGGATCATTCACGATTGCGCGAATCTAGAGCGTAATTGGATGAACTTCAGAGCAAGTGTCGATCCGAAAGAAATCTACATTCCCGTGGGAGATACCTTGCAAAATGGAATCGGTAGAGACATAGGTGCGGGAGTGCGCTTGACGGATGAGGATCCATTTGAGATTTACGGTACGTTCCTGTCTGAGATCAAGGCAAAAGAAGATCGACCAATAGTCAACGCCGGTGGGTTCTTACACTTTGATAAGAAAAAACAGCAATACCAGATCTCCAACAAAGAGAAACTCAAGCAACGCAACTTGCCGGGAGATTTCATAAGCCTGAATGTAAAAACATGTCGGTTTGAAGGAGATGGTAACATTGACATGGGTATTGATGTGGGTCAGGTTAAAGTGAAGAATGTTGGATCATTACTGCATTTGCCGGATTCAGCGGTTACCACGACACGTTCCGTGAGTAAAGTCGATTTCTTCTTTCATGACAATTCATTGGAACGCATGGCGGAAGAGATCTTAGCCTTTCCTGATCAGAAACCAATGAAGATCGGAGAATCTAAGTACGACACCTACTTGCGAGAACAATTGGGGTTAGAGAAATCTGACAAGCTCATTTCTGAACTTAGTATCAAAGGAGAATTAAAAAGACTACCTGCAGAGGTTCGAGGTGCGATCGTTTTTGGAGACTTGAAGCTGAAGTGGAATGACGATGAAGAACAATGGGAGAGTCAAGGCCCGATCAGTATCGCGACCATCTTAAAAAAGCCGGTATTCCGCGAATTGGGAGGTAAAGTCATCCTCAGGCGAAAAAGAGGGGGAGATGAGCTGTTTATCTTCATTGCCATCAATGACAATAGTTATTACTATTTCAACTACGCTAGGAACTACATGTATGCATACTCCAGCGACGAAGAATTTAACAAGCAACTACTTGAACTTAAGGAAGATAAGCGTGTATATGACCATAAGCGAAAGGAAGCACCGTACCGATTTATCCTAGGCACTAAGTCAAAAACCAATAAATTCAGGGATGAATATGATCTTTGAACCGATTCATCTACATATCAGCGATATCGTAATCGCAATTGCTGTCGGCTACATATTGGGCTCCATTGCCAACGCTGTTTGGTGGGGAAAAACCTTCTATGGCTTAGATATACGGCAAGAGGGTAGTATGAATGCAGGTGCGACCAATACATTTCGCGTATTGGGTAAGAAGGCGGGTTTCCCAGTACTCCTATTAGACATGTTGAAAGGATTCCTTCCGGTGTTCTTTTTGCCTCAGCTGCTTGGGTTCGAGTTTGGAACCAACGAATTCATTGCAGTTCAGATAATCACCTCGTTTGCAGCCGTTATTGGGCATTTGTACCCCCTGTTCGCAGGGTTTAAAGGAGGAAAGGGAATTGCTACTAGCCTGGGCGCCATAATCGCAATACACATGGGAGCTGCAGGTATATGTATAGCTGTTTTTTTGACTTTGTTTTTGTTAACTCGCTACGTTTCAGTGGGTTCAATTGGCGGGGCCATTAGTTTCCCCGTTAGCCTCGCGATCATTTTTCCCAGTACACCTGACCTGCTCGTTCGCTTCGCGATCGCGCTTTGTCTTGTTGTACTTTATACCCACCGCCTGAACATAAAAAGACTTTTCAAAGGAGAAGAGAACCGAATGTCCATTCGCAGCTCGTCTAGGTAAAGAATGAATAGATGGAACTCTTTGCCAGTAAGCGTCGTACAAAGGGTACTGTTCAGACCATGAAAAAGACCTTTTGCATATTGCTAGGCGTCTTGTCTTTTGCAATAATGAGTACGGCCCAGTCGGGAGAGACGGCCTTACAGAAAGAAGCAGACGCGCTATTTGAAAGTGGCGAATTCGCGCAGGCGATGCCGCTCTACTCTCAGCTGGTCAGCTTGCATCCAGCAGATCACACCCTAAACTACAAACTGGGTACATGCATCATTTACTCTGGTGAGAGTAAGGAATCTGCCATAGGGTTCCTGAAGTACGCCGTGGAGAATGAAGAGGTGCCGGCGGAAAAGTGGTTCTACTTAGGTCGCGCACAACAGCTCACGTATCGTTTCAAAGAGGCATTGACCTCTTTTGACAGGTTTAAGTCAGGTGCCGATAAAAAAGCACTTGCCAAACACGACGTGGCTTTAGCTCAAAGTCAATGTCAGAATGGGCTTCGGTTGTTGAGCAACATCAAAGATGTACGTGTGCTCAATAAACTGGAAGTAGATGTAGAGGACTTTTTTCGTTTTTATGATCTGGAAGACATTGGAGGAAAGATCGTTGTAACCCCTGATGAATTGAAAAGTGCCTACGATAAGAAGAAAGACCTTCAATCCTTAGTGTATCTGCCTGCACAGGGTGGGCCTATTTTCTTTGCCAGTTACGGTAAAGATGGTTCTACAGGAAAGGATATCTACCGATCAGAATTGAGACCTGACGGAAAATTTCTGCCTCCGGTCAAATTGCCCAGTAATGTAAATAGTGCTGCAGATGAAGATCATGCATTCATGCATCCGGATGGCAATACGTTCTACTTCAGCTCTAAAGGGCATTCTAGCATGGGCGGCTACGACGTTTTCAAGTGCGCGTACGATCGAGCGCGAGATTTCTTCGCGGTAGCAGAGAACATGGACTTTGCGGTAAACACTCCAGATGATGATATTCTCTACTTAGTCGATCCATCAGGAAAGGAGGCTTGCTTCGCTTCTGCTAGGCAAAGCGCCCAAGGAAGTATACACGTGTATCGGGTTCAAACAGAACAAGTGCCGCTTACCCTCACCATCTTGAAGGGCGTTTTCATTTCGGAGATCGACCCTGCAGAAACGGATGCGCGCATTGTTGTTGAGGATGCTGTTTCTCATGAAATTATTGGAGAATACAACACCGGAACTGATGGCTCGTACATCATTTCGATCCCTCGGTCTGGCAAGTACAAATTCATCGTAACACCTTCTGTCAGTGGTAATACGCACATGGGCATGGTTGAATTACCACGTTCCGATAATTCCAATGCATATGGCCAAGAGTTAACGCTTGTCATGCAAGGGACACAAGAGAAATTGATTATCAAGAATTTCTTTGATACACCCTTGGAAGAGGATCTGCTGGCGCTTGCACAAGAAGAAATCAGGCGAAGGGCACTGCTAGATATCAATGGTCCGGTGGCGGAAGAAGAGAATGCGCCCATCGTAGATGCTGATCCACTGCGAGAAGCTGGTTTTGGACCAGAGGTTACACTAGAAGATGTCATTGCAATTGCCAATGCAGAAGCAGTTAAAACTTCAACAGAGTTGGATGGTCTAGGCACGATTAAAGAACAAGCCTACGGTATTGCGGAAGAGCAAACGAAAGCAGCACGAAAGTTCAAAGATGAAGCTGCAGAGTTAGCTGCCAAGGCGAATCAAAATGATGGAAGCGTTGATGAGAATTTAATGGCAGAAGCAGCCATGTTGCAGGTTCGGTCAGAACGCGCAAAGGAACGAGCTCATGCGGCGCAAACTTTAGGGGTTGAGTTAGATAAAGAACATGTTTTCGTTGGAGAAGATGTACAGGATATAAATGCCCTGTCCGCAGGTCTGCGAAGAGGCAATGTGGAGGAAGATGAGGAGCTCGTGGCTATGTTGTCAAGTCTGAAGAATAGAATCGACGGGCGTACCGATAATGCACAGCGTTCAATAGACTTGAAAGAACGAATACGTCGCACTTCCAGCGAACTGCAAGAGAAAGCACGGAAACAGCTCGAACGTATGCTCGACAGCTCAGAGGAAGAGAATCGCTTGGTCAACCGGATCAATAGATTGAAGACAGAGCAAGATGGACTGAAAGGAAAAAAGAAAGCCCAGAACCAAGTTGAGATAGATCGGTTTGAAGGAGAATTGGCGGCGGTCCAAGAACAAACGCAAAAATATTTAGGGAAAGCTGAATCTACTGAACGCGATGCGGCTACGGCTAGGCGACAGGTAGAATTGATTGACTTGTTGACCAGTGGTAGATCTGTGGAAGCGCCGACCTTAGACGAGGTGCGAAAGCTTCAGCTACCAGAAGTGATCGCCCAAGTTGAAAAAGAAATTGATGCATTGCCGATCGAAGAACGCTTTCGAGAAGAAGCAGAGGTGCAGTTCAGTGATGTTGCTGACACCGAACTGAGCGTTACAGCTGTATTGCCGGATAGTTTCGAAGTTCCTGACGCAACTGTAACGGAGGTTAACGCGACGGAAACCATACAGTCTCAGGTAACCGAAAATGCTTCTACCGAGGTAATGGAGACCGAAGATGTAGTAGCTGAAACGACGGAAGTATTAGAGGGAACAACTGCTGAGCCGCAAGAGACACAAACCGCAGAAACGGTAGGTACGGAAAGTACAAGTGTAGATGAGCAAACAGCAACAGTACAAGCGCAAAGCACGACGAACACAGCAGAGTTAGAAGATAGCGATTCGAACGAGCTGGCCGTGGACAACCGACCGGTAGATCAAGGTGCAGGTCAAACGGAAACCGTCTCTGCCGAGCAATTTGAGATGGTGAACCGTATCGCTGAACTCACTCAACTGCGTGAGGCAACGGAGGACAGTGAGGAGATCGCTAGGATCGATGCCGAATTGAACACGCTGAGCAGAGAGTTAGAAGGAGAAGAGACCGTGCACACACGGATCCTTGATGGCTATGATCCCAATATGTCTGATCAGGACTTAGAAAAAATAATTGGACTCTATGTTTTTGACAAGGAAGGAACCACACCAGATAGTGAGGAGAAGTTCAAAATAGAGAAACGCAAAGTGCAGGTTATTGATCAGAAGATCGCTGAGCAGCGAGAAGAAATCCAAAAAGATCCGGTTGATGTTATTCAACGACAAGCACTTGTTGAACGACTAGTAGTCATTAGAACAGGTCATGAAGAGGAAGCGGCACGATTTAAGCGAGAAATGGAAGACTCGGTTGTAGAGCTTCAGCCGTATGAAGACGTGCCAAGTGAAGTAGGAGGAACAACTGTGCAAACGAACGACTTGCTAGCCGGCCAAAGTAACATTCAAGTTACTTCTGCCATAGAGAACTACATTGCCATTGATCATGAGCCAACGCGCGTTTTTGAAAGTAATACAGCCTTCAAATCCCAAGAAATAGGAGAATCTAAAACCTTGTTTGATCAGGATGTGGCCGAATTGCAAACCTTGAATCGGGAGCTTGACTCACTTAGACTCGTGCAGCAGGATATCGATTCTGATAAGGAATACGATCAGGTGACCAAGGCCATCGACAAGAAAATCGACGACATGTTGATCCAACGAACGGAGGTAGGCATGCGGTCAGAATTCTTGACAAAGCAGGAAAGAAAGCACTTAGCGGACAGTTTGGCGGTGGTCGCAAAAGCTTCTGAAACTGACGAGGGAAGTGAACAGGCATTGACCATGATAGCCGAGTTTGAGAGTTCTTCAGAAGCTGCTTTCGATAATGCGAAGAGAATTAGAAAACAAGCCGACCGAACTTTAGACATTGTTGAAAAAGACCAGCTTTACCGACAAGCATATAACGAAGAACTCTCGGGTCTTCAAGAAATAGGGCGTGCGATAACGGTACATCAGTATGTACAAAGCGATTACTTCGTTCCGGGTACAGACAACACCATTCAGGAAATGGAAGAAGCCCTATTCGGCCCGATAACACCAACCGCTCCAGCTGAGGAAGTATTTGTATCCAATACTGGTGAAACAGAAGCCGATCAACCGATCGCTGACTCAGGTGTTGTCGAAACAGAAGCAGATCAGCCAGTAGCAGACTCTGGTGCCGCGGTGCGAACAACTACCCTTGATCCCGTTGAAAGTGACCGCCGTGCGGCGCTGACCAAGATAGATGAACGCATTACCGATCAACGAGCTTTAGAGGAGATTGCCTTGTTTGAATCTATTGCAGGAAGCAAAACTGACGAAGCCAATAGGAGATATGCCGAGGCAGAGGAGTTCTTTGCGAGAGCACGAATGTTAGAGGATAGCGCTGCTACCCAAAAGAAGAAGAAAGCTGCCGCCTTGTTGAAAGAAGCAGAACAGTTACGTCGACAAGGAGATCTATCTCTGGAAATGGCGACAGGGCTGGAAAACGAAGCGGCACTCGCTACTTTGTCGGCTGGAGAAGTCAGGGAACGACAAGCTACCATGTGGAACTTTGACCGTTTCTACTTGCTCGAGCAAGATGATTTGTACATGCTCGAAGAGGAAGAGGAGCTTTACAAATACTTGCAATCGCGTGCTAAGGCCTTGGCTTTTATGGAAGAGGCGAATCAACAAGAATTGGAGTCTGAAGCGAAACGAACACTTGGGGAGCTGTACTTGAATGAGGCGAGGGAAATACTCACCGGAGCGCAGGCTTCAAATGATAACCCTGATTCGGCGACGATGAATCGAGCTGCGGAACTGAATGATTTAGCCGCGTCCTTGTTAACGCAGGCCGATAGTCTGCAACGTGTTGCTGATCGACTTAGAAGCAAAGCAAGTTTGAACAATGTGCTTGCTGATGAACTTTTAGCAGATATGGATGCGGATAAAACCAGCAGGGTACTGGAATTTGAGGCACGTGTACTGCGAGGTGAACCACATGAGGCTGAGCTGATCGTTGACAACACGACAGACGAAGACCTGCCCGTTATTGCGCCAGGTACAACGTTCAACGATCCGGAGCAAGCGAAAGCCGCCAGAGACGCTATTGCGAATGGAGGTGAGGCTGTCGACGCAGAATCACTTTCGACGGAGGACTTGCCAGATCCCGTTGAAGAAGTCACCACCTCCGTTGAGGAAAGTGTGGAGCCTGTAGATGAAAATGTAGGCGCAGCGGAAGAGACGGTTTCTAATGTAGAAACGAGTGATCCTATCGTTGAAGAAGACCCATTGGATGTTGCCATTGCCGTAATGCCTGGGCAGGCTGAAGAAACCGAAACTGTTGAAGAACCGGCTAGCACAAGCGCTGCGACCGCAACACCTACCAATACAGCCGGTAT
>CAZPEQ010000091.1:0-8637 GCA_964585605.1 uncultured Weeksellaceae bacterium
AGTGGCGGGCACGAAACTTCGGATAAAGCGCTCCAAACCATTTTTTCAGGAGATAGCCTCCACCAAACCGAGGTTAGGCCCTACCGCAATCTGGATTTAGGCACCTTGAAAGATTACGACCTGATCATCCTCAACCAAGTGCCTGAATTGGCAAGTGGGCTGAGTCGCGTACTTACCGAAATGGTCGCAGAAGGAGGAAGTGTGACCTTGATACCAGCTGCGCGCAAAGCCCCATCCGTATACAACGCATTCACCTCCTCCATGCGCGGGCCCTTGATGTCCAAATGGGATACGGCTCAAATGCGTGTTTCAGAGGTAGCCTTAGAAGACCCCTTCTACCGTGTAGCCTTTGATCGCCTTCCGCGCAATGTTGATCTGCCGATCGTGAAAGGGCGGTATGCTGTGTCGCGAACACCTCGCTCCAACGCTGTGCTCAAAATGCAGGACAATACGGTGTTCCATTCCATTACTGCCTATGAAAAAGGGCAGTTACATGTATTGGCCAGCCCCTTGGATGAGCAATACGGCAATTATGTGCGGCACGCGTTCTTTGTTGCCGGTATGCTGCGCATGGCAGAGACAAGTCGTCCTAGCGGACAATTATCTTATACGATCGGTGACGATGTGCTGATCCCCATTCTTGGTTCTGAACTGGATGGCTCATCTGTTCCTCATCTTGTTGGTATGGATGGAATAGACATTGTTCCTGAACTACGTCGCACAGGCAGCACAACCAATATCGTTCTGCACGACAACGACCTATACGCTGGCAATTATTGGCTAACCCTTAATGGAGATACCTTACAAGGCATTGCTTTAGATCATAAGCGCAGTGGCTCTGAAATGAACAAGATGAGCGCTGACGAGTTAAGGACAAGTCTAGAGGCCAAAGGCCTTTCTTCGTTCACCGTGCTCGCTGAAGGTACAAAGGACCTCGCGGTCAGTATTGCGAGCCTAGATCAAGGAAAGAAACTATGGAAGTGGTGTGTGATTCTTGCGCTGCTGTTCTTACTTATTGAAACTGCTCTTTTACGTTGGATGCGATGAAAGACCTACTCCTAAAACAGGCCAAAGTGTTAGACCCCGGCGGGCCCTACAACAACAAAACCGTTGATGTGCTTATTCGGAAAGGCAAAATCGAAAAGATCGGAGCCCGTATACCGAACGGAAAAGCGACTGTGGTACGTTCTAAAAACTTGCATGTTTCCATCGGTTGGTTTGACACCAGTGCACACTTCAGAGAACCGGGTGCTGAGTTCAAAGAGACCATTGAGTCTGGGCTGAATGCGGCAGCAGCGGGAGGATTTACCCATGTCGCGGTATTACCTAGTACCGATCCATTTGTCGATTCCCGCTCGGGCGTAGAGTATCTAACAAAGCGCGCAAGCGGACATCAAGTGCAACTCCACCCACTCGGGGCTCTTAGCAAAGGAGGAAATGGAGAACAATTGGCTGAACTCTACGACATGCACCAGAGCGGTGCGATCGGCTTTACCGATGATGCCGCGGTTTCGAATACGCGCTTGGTCATGCTGGGCCTACAGTACCAGCAACAATTCAAAAGCACCATCGTGACGTATCCGTGCGATGCCAACCTTTCTGGGCAAGGACAAATGCATGAAGGTTCGGTAAGCGTACAATTCGGCATGAAGGGCATTCCGGCGATCGCAGAGGAAATACAACTGGCCAGAGATATTCAACTGCAAGCCTATGCTGGAGGGCGATTGCACATTGGTACCATCAGTTCAGCTGGTAGTGTGGATCTGATACGAGCTGCGAAGAGCAAGGGACAGCGGATCACGTGCAGTGTTGCCGCGCACAACCTGTTGTTCGACGACTCCAACTTAGGGAGTTTTGATAGTCGGTATAAGGTCAAGCCTCCCTTGCGCTCTGCAGAACACGTAGAAGCCCTTATCCTTGGACTAAAGGATGGCACGATAGACAGTGTCTGTTCTGATCATAGACCAGAAGACGTTGAACACAAAAACTTGGAGTTCGATCATGCCGCTTTTGGGGCAGCAAGTATTGAGCATGCCTTTTCTGCGGCACACACCGCGCTTCAAGGACAAATGCGGACCAACAAGATCGTAGAACGATTCACGCACGGTCCGCGTAAGGCCTTTGGCATGTCTATTCCAAAAATCGTAGCAGGAGAAACGGCGAATCTCACCTACTTCGACCCAAGCGAAACGTTCATTGCCCAGACCAAGCACAGCTTGGGAGTTGCTTCCCCATATGAGGGCGTTGAATTGCAAGGCAAGGTGCTGGGGGTGATATCTTAGTACACTCAACGGCTCTAGAATTCTAATTCAAATGCGAGACAGATTCCTTCTTGTCGTCTTGTTCGCCTTGCTCTTTTCCAATTGCAGTCCAGGAGGTGCTCCTGATCAAACGCAAGCCACTCCGCCAAGGACGATTATAGCGTTCATCGAAATCCCTGCAGGAACCAACGAGAAATGGGAGGTGGATGCGCAGAGCGGCCTACTTGTCCGCGATTCGATCAACGGAGAACCTCGGGTGATAGACTACCTACCCTACCCTTTCAACTACGGCTTTATACCGAATACCTTATTGAGCAAAGAAGCAGGAGGCGATGGTGATCCTTTGGACATTCTCGTGCTTGGCCCAGCGTTAGAACGCGGAAGTACGGTCCAGTGCAAGCTGATCGGTGTGCTTTGGGCCACTGATGAAGGCGAGCAAGATGACAAACTCATTGCGCTGCCCCTGACCGGGCCGATGAGTCAGGTAGAAGGCCTGAGCGAATTACATCGTAAATACCCGGGGGTAACCAACATCATCGAAAACTGGTTCGCGAATTACAAAGGGCAATACGTTATGGAACTGCGCGGTTTTGGAAACGCGGCAGCTGCTCATGTGATCTTAGACCAAGCCAAGCGCTGACGAAACGAAGCTCCCTTAGCTGCTTAGCAGTTCCTTGAACCGATCCTTTACCGCATAGATCGATATGCTGGTCAAAACAAGACCAAGCACCGCACCTCCAATACCAGCGGGATCATGGAATACATGAAACAACGCACCGTTGAACAGAATAGCCATGGAGAAGGTCAACGCCAAGGGAACGAATTTGCCAACAAGCAGTAACACGCCGGCAACTACTTCCAACACGCCGATCAGTGACATAAACCCTGAACTGAAGTAGATCGCGAACAAGGTTTCTCCATCTCCTTCAAGCGGAGGAACAGGCAAAAAATTCAAGAATTTGTTCAATCCAAAAACGAGTAAAAAAAGGCCGAGTATGACTCGAACGATCATGGCTGCTTTAGGGTTCATTGCGTTTCAGTTTGATTGGTTTCAGCGGTTTAATATATAGAAGCAGCCCCCTGCGCTAATCGCAAGGGGCATACTTCTTTACACAAACAGCGCGTACCAAGTATCAAAGAACTGGTGCTTGAAGCGTGCACGTTTCCTGTTCGCACGTAGGGTCTGAAGCATGAAATAGCTCATGGTGAACTTCATGCCTTCTTTGTAGTACCGAGACGCATCTTTGTTCTTGCCAGCGATCTCCAATACCCGCCCGTAATCATTATACAGGCTGGCCTTGTCAACCTTCACATGATTACCGCCTTCTTCAAACAACACTTTCATGCCTTGCTCGTCTTTTTCTTCGATAAGCAATTCGGCATAGTGTTCATACAAGTAACTATCACTGGGATCGAATTTGAGCGCGAACTCGTAGTGTATGCGTGCAAGTTCATTATCCTCAAGTTGGTATTGTGCATCCCAACCTGCATATGCATGTGCCTTACCAAAGCCAGGCTCTTCTCTTAAAATGCTTTGTAGGACTTTTCTGGCTTCACCGTACTCATCTTCGTTCCAAAGCTTCTGCACAGTTTCTAAATATTCGCGAGCCCAAGTATACCTCTTGTCCATGGTAACTTGATTTGATGGTGAGTGATGGTGCGCCGGTTAACGCGCACGAAAGAAATACAGAGAACCTGTACTAGGGCCAAGTATGCTCATGGCCAGACTGCCTAGCGACAAGCGCGCTGAAGTCGCGTCCTATATATCTGATCCAATGTTTCATTGTACGCATATTGAGCGTTTGAGAATAAGAGACGAAGCTTATCCTACAATGGTTGCTTCATCGCAAAAAATAAATCGTGTTGAATAGTGCAGTAGGAAGAATACGCAGCGACGTGGTACGTTAAGACAACCTGAACCCTAAAACCAAGATGTCGTCAATAGGAGCTGTTTGCCCTTGCCATTCGTCCAACACGCGGCGTAGTTCCTCGCGCTGTTGCCCGGTTTCCATGCTAGCAATAGAACCTAGTAGTTCCTTAAAACGCGCTTTCCCGAATTTACGGTCTGCTTCACCTCCGAATTGATCTACATATCCATCACTGAACAAATAAATCATATCTCCCGCTTCGTACCGTACTTCCTGAAGTGTGAACGCCTCTTGTTCTTGCCGCATATGAATACCTATTGGCATCCGATCTCCCTTTACTTCCAAGAACTGACCTTGACGCAAGAGGTACATGGGGTTGAACGCTCCGGCAAACTTTATGACGGACTCGTGTTGATCGATCATACAAAGTGCGATGTCCATACCATCTTTAGAACCTGAGCCATGATGCTGATTCAGGGCACTGATCACCTCTGCGCGTAGCGCTGTAAGAATGCGTGCTGGATTCCTTTCCCCATCTTCCATGACCTTATTAAGCAGGGTGCTGCCCAGCATGCTCATTAATGCTCCAGGCACCCCATGTCCTGTACAATCAACAGCCGCGATGTACACCTTACCAGGTTCATTAAAACACCAATAAAAGTCTCCGCTTACAATGTCCCGTGGTCGCAAAAACACGAAAGAATCACTTATACATGCCCTTAACGCCTCATCACTCGGCATCATAGCTTGTTGAATACGCTGGCTGTAACGGATGCTACTTGTAAGCATCTCATGGTTTTTTTCGATGGTCACTTTCTGACTATTGATTCGCTCTTTGCCCGCAGCTAAGCGCAAACGTAAGATGACCTCACGCCTTACGAATGCATAACGTTTTTGAATAAAGAAAGTGGATATGAGCGCGACTGCGCACACTAAGGTTCCGCCGTTCGCCATGATCTGATTCAAGGGCAAGTTGCTGTTCATGTGCAGAAAAGCGCTGTTCCCTAGTAAGGATATCACCAAGATCAATAATGAATAATGCCACGACCAAAGGACGATCATTGATGCGCCAAGGAACAAGGCAACATAGGCTAAGCTGTGCATTTGAAAGAGCTCTTGTCCCATGAAACTCCACATATATGCATTCTCCAAGCTAATAAGGGCAAATGGCACCAGTACGAGTTGTTGCGCGGATATGGCCAATTGCTTCTGAAATACCAAAACGGTCACTATGCACAGGGATACGAATACCCTAAGTACGGCAAACTGAAACGCCATTTCCGGAATAACGGCCCAATCATTCAGCGCAAAAAGTATGTTCAGGACTGCCGCTATCCAGCTACCGGTTCGATGGTATCGTTGCGCGGTTTGCTGCAACTCCATCTGCCCCAAACGCACTCTTTTGGGGGTTCTACGTACTACCGACACCCGCTTTTCAGCGAATGGTATAGAAAGGACACGAAAAGGGAGTCTTAACGAACGCAGCAACATCAGCTCTGTATACGCTGCGCACCAGCATTGGTTCCAATGCTATAACTGCATCATTTTAAAGGGCTTACACCACTAAACCGAACTACTCCGAACGTAGTCTAACTCGTTTCAAGCAGCTTTTTGAACTCCGCTTGAAGAGTCTGCGAGCGATCCTTGGCATACCACTTTTGTAGTTCTATGTTCAGATCGTTGTAATCCTTGCGTTCCGATTCTGGTAAGGCTTTGTTATCCATCACCATCTTTTGAGCGAATTCAGGTCTTGGTCCCCAAGTAAATAGTTTATTCCCTTCCGTGTCCAAGGAAATCAACTTGGGTATACTTCGTGCCCCATTCGTCAAGATCTCATCCATTAGATCCAAGTGCTCATCTCGGAATAGGACTTTCAACTGGATATTCTGAACGGCATCAGCAAGCATGGCGATTGCGGGTAAGTTCGTTGCGGCATCTCCACACCACGATTCTGTTAAGAGGATCCATGTTTGCGGTTTGGCTTTCTTCAACACCGTGTGCATTCCATCAGCCATGCGAAAGGTCTTCACGACCCGGTTCATTCGAGCGAAATTCAGCTTCGTGAAATGAATCATCGTCTCAGACTGATCCTTTCCACTGGTTTCGCCATTCGCTTGCATCGCACCCACCATCGTGTAATACGCGTCAAACGAGATTCCTGCCTTTGCCTTGCTACCGTAATCTTCTGGGCTCATCTAGTTTGCGTTTTGATTCTTCATGCTTTCGAACTTCCTGATCACTTCCGCATCAGTCAACGCCACATTCTCCAACAACGCCTTCGCGTCATTAGCGAACTTGTGGTCAGGATAGTTAGCAATAACCGACTCGTATGCTTGTTTCGCTTCTTCTACTTTCCCCGGCATATCATCCAAGGTGAAGGCTTTCATGTACGCCGCATCAACGACTTTATACCAATTCGGGAATTGCGTTAGGATCTGGTCATATTGCACGATTGCCTGGTCTGATAAGTTCAATTGCTTGCCCGTATTCGCAGCGCGAAGCAAGACGTGCGGTGTAATCGTATCACTTGGGAATTTTGCAACGTGTGCCACGTACACGTCATACAAGCCCCGCACTCCACGCGGGTTGAACACCTTGCTATTATACACGGAGTCCTCCATGGCCTTGATTCGATCAAACGACTCCAAAGAGCTCATCTCCTTTTTCACTTCCGTGTTCTCTTGTGTTGTACTTCCGCCACAAGCAGCTAGTAGTGCCAAAACCGGCACGATCAAGAATTTCTTCATTTTCTCAATGGGAATTTCATTCTGTAAGCAACATCCACATCACCTAGGGCAATGTCTTTCAATTTTCCTTTCAGGAGTTTTCTCCTCAAAAACGGTAAATGATCTGTGAACAATATACCATCTAAGTGATCATGCTCATGTTGGATAACACGAGCCGCGAAGCCGTCAAACACCTCTTCTTTCAATTCAAAGTTCTCATCGTGGTACTCCACGGTGATCTTGGGCTGGCGGAAAACCTCCTCGCGCATACCGGGAATACTCAAACAACCTTCATGGAAACCCCATTCCTCCCCTTCTTCCTCAACAATGAACGGGTTGATGAACACGCGCTTAAACCCACGTAAGTGGGCATACTCCTCCCCATCGTCAGCGAACGGTGAAGCATCAACTACGAACATGCGCAGTCCTTTGCCAATTTGCGGACAAGCCAGCCCAACACCACTGGCATTGTACATGGTTTCGAACATACTGGCAATGAGTTCCTTCAAACCATCATGGTCTGGCTCGATCTCCACGGTCTCCTTCTTCAATATGGGGTCGCCGTAGGCAACTATGGGTAGGATCATCTGTTCCTGGATGCGGACGCGAATTTACAATTTAAGTAGCTAGCTTCTGAGCTTAATATCAGTGACCTACCGTTTCGCACTTCTTGCGGCCAGAAAGGATTGTAAGAGAATGGTAGCACTGATCCGGTCCAGGGCACCTTTGTCCCTCCTTTGCTTCTTTTTAGCACCCGAAGTGATCAGGGTCTGCTGGGCCATGGAACTGGTAAAACGCTCGTCTACCGTCTCCACCCATTTATCCTTGTAGGTGCGGCTCATGTGTTTCACAAAATCCTTGACCAATCCGGTCATTTGCTGTTCACTGCCATCTAAACGGACTGGCAATCCGATCACGATGCCTTCCACCTCCTCCTTCGCGAAGTACCGGTTCAAGTAATCTACAATAGCGTGATTCGGCACCGTATCGAGTGCAAAAGCGATCATCTGATCAGGATCAGTAACGGCAAGACCAATGCGCTTGGTGCCGTAGTCTATGGCGAGAATGCGTGCGATGAGGTGAAGTTATTGGGTTCAAAGTTATTGGTCTCTGCGGTCATTCGTTAAGAGTTAATGGGTTAATGTCTCTATGCCCCCATGGCCCCATCTATTCCCTTCTCCTTTTCTTCCCTTCTCCTTTTCTTCATCACTCCTATTCTTCTATCACTCCCTACCTCCCATTCCTCTTTTCCCATCCTCAACCAATACCTTCGCGCCAATGCAAGAGATCATTGAAGCTGCGTGGGCGGATCGTGCCCTATTGAAAGACCCGAAAACCGTTGCTGCTATTGAGGAGGTAATAGAAGAATTGGACAAAGGGCGCATACGCGTTGCTGAACCCTCAAGTGATGTCTCCCTGGGCCTGTCGAATGGGTGGCAGGTCAATGAATGGATCAAGAAGGCTGTGCTCATGTACTTCCCCATTCGCAAAATGGAAACCCTAGAAGCGGGGCCACTGGAATTTCATGATAAGATGCGCTTAAAAACGGGCTATGCCGAACTAGGTGTGCGTGTTGTTCCACATGCCGTAGCACGTTACGGTGCGTACCTGGCCAAGGGCGTGATCATGATGCCTTCTTATGTGAACATAGGTGCATACGTGGATAGTGGAACCATGGTAGATACGTGGGCCACTGTGGGCTCTTGTGCTCAAGTCGGTAAAGATGTTCACCTCAGTGGCGGCGTTGGTATTGGCGGTGTACTGGAACCCGTACAGGCCGCC
>CAZPEQ010000092.1:0-8542 GCA_964585605.1 uncultured Weeksellaceae bacterium
ACGTATATCATTGGCGATCTTCATCAAGCTAACTGCCACCCGTTTCAACGCGCCGCTCATTTCGATCATGGCGTCGTGCGCCGCAAGTGCCTCGAATTTGTTAGGTGCCGTTACGAATGGCAAGCCCGTAAGATCCGCAATGTACTTGGCCACGTTCACCGCATAACCGTCAGGTGTGTTTAACCCCGTACCAACCGCTGTACCACCAAGCGCCAATTCAGCTACCATGGTTTGCGCATTCTCTAGGGCACGAATGCCGTTATCCAATTGCTGTACATAACCACCGAATTCTTGACCCAGCGTTAACGGAGTTGCATCCATCATATGGGTACGCCCATTTTTCACCACATCTTTGAACGCATCCGCTTTAGCCGCAAGCGTATCTCGTAATTTCTTGATGCCGGGCAAGGTGATCTCATGCACCATCTTGTAAGTGGCAATATGCATAGCCGTTGGGAACGTATCGTTGGAGCTTTGGCTTTTGTTCACATCATCGTTCGGCTTCAAAGTCTTTTCCTTATCGGTGAGGGCTCCACCATTCAGCACATGCGCTCGGTAGGCGATCACCTCATTGCAGTTCATGTTGCTTTGCGTGCCAGAGCCTGTTTGCCAGACAACTAAAGGGAATTGGTCGTCGTGTTCTCCCATCAGGATCTCATCACACACCTTGCCGATCAGTTCACACTTATCCTGGTCTAGTTTACCCGCATCCGCATTCGTCAACGCTGCTGCTTTTTTCAGGTAGGCAAAGGCGTGAACGATCTCTATCGGCATACTGCCAGCAGGGCCGATCTTGAAATTATTCCGAGAGCGCTCTGTTTGTGCGCCCCAGTATTTATCAGCTGGTACTTGTACTTCTCCTATCGTGTCTTTTTCAATGCGGTACTCCATCCTATTCTTTTTCAATAAGCTCCATGACGTTCTCCGGCGGACGGCCTAAAACGGCCTTGTTGTTCCTGACGACAATGGGACGCTCGATCAATTTGGGTTCTTCGTGCATGATCTTCACCCACTCATGCGGGTTGAAGGACATGCCTTTGTATTTCTGTTTGAATAGGGCTTCGCCTTTTCTAACCAAGTCACTTGCACTCATGTTGAGTTTAACCAACAAGGTCTCGATCTCGCCTTCACTAGGCACTTCCTTGAGGTATTCAACGATTCGAGGTTCGATGCCATTCTCACGCAGCAGGTCCAAGGTTTCTCTGCTTTTGCTGCAGCGGGTATTGTGGTAGATCGTCCAGGTTGTCATGACTATACCGCCTTGGTGCTTTTACCGTGCGTCATCAGGTAGGCTTTCAAAAACTCATCGATCTCGCCATTCAGCACACCATCCGTATTACTGGTCTCGTGCTCAGTACGCACATCCTTCACCAACTTATATGGTTGCAGCACATAGTTCCTGATCTGCGAGCCCCATTCGATCTTCTTTTTTCCAGATTCGATCTCGCTGCGCTTCTCGCGACGTTTTTCCAATTCCAATTCGTACAACTGCGATTTCAGCAATTGCATGGCCTTGGTCTTATTATCTAATTGGCTGCGTGTCTCTGTATTTTCAATGATAATGTCCGTAGGCGCGTGGCGCAGACGTACCCCGGTTTCTACCTTATTCACATTCTGCCCCCCCGCTCCACCAGAGCGGAAGGTATCCCAAGTGATATCCGCCGGGTTGATGTCAATTTCAAAGCCTTCATCAACCAACGGGTACACATAAACCGAAACGAAAGACGTATGCCGTCGTGCGTTGCTGTCGAACGGACTGATACGCACCAAACGATGCACGCCATTCTCCCCTTTCAACATACCGAAGGCAAAATCACCATTAACCTCCATAGTGGCTTGTTTGATACCAGCGGTATCACCGTCCTGATGATCGAGCACGCGAATATTGTAACCGCTCTTCTCAGCCCACATACGGTACATGCGCAGAAGCATAAGCGCCCAATCACAGCTTTCAGTACCCCCTGCTCCGGAGGTGATCTGCACGACAGCGCTCAACGGATCCTCCTCTGCACTTAGCATATTCATGAACTCGAGGTCTTCCAATTTTTTGAGCGCCCCTTCGAATTGCGCCATGACCTCTTCCTCTGTAGCTTCTCCTGCCTTGTTAAACTCGAAAAGAACAGATGTGTCTTCAACGGCGGTTGCCGTTTCATTGAATTGACCTACCCAGCGCTTCAATTCTTTGATGCGCTTCATCGTGGCCTGTGCCTTATTCTGATCATTCCAGAATTCTGGATCCTGTGTGTACTTCTCTTCTTCAAGTATCTGGCCTTTCTTATTCTCGATATCGAGATATCCTTTAAGCGCCTCGACTCGTTTGGAGAGATCGGCTATCTGGTCTGTGTTGATCATCTAAGCAGCACGAAAATACATCAGGATGGACTACACAAAGGGGTGGTTTTCATCAATCACGCTTCTCACCAGATCCGGTTCGAAACCGCGTTGCACCAGATATTTGATCACGCGTTGTTTAGCCATAAAGGAATCGATGGCTTTCTCATTCAGGGCGCGTTTCTGTGCAACCTTCAGAATCATGGCTACATATTCCTCCATATCGATCGTTGCCACGGCTTCTTTGATCAAGATATCAGGCACGCGCTTAGCCTTCAGCCCTTGAACAATTTTGCGTTTGCCCCAATATTTCTGCCTGAATTTTCCGATGGCGAAGGCTTCTGCAAAACGTTGTTCGCTCAAGAAATTGGAGGTGATCAACTCCGCGATCACCGCTTCAACTTCTTCACCGTACACGCCCCATTGGTAAAGTTTATCGCGCACTTCTTGGTGGCATCGCTCCTGACGGGCGCAATAGCGAGCGGCCTTCTGAAGAGCTTCGTTCAGCACCATTCTTGTTAAACACTGCGATCAGTGCTCGTATTCGTTGCCCTTGCCGTCTTCAATGCGGTAATCAAGCATAGGAATGGCACCATCACTGCGCACATCAAGCTTATTGCCTAACTCCTTGCTCCACTTCTTCGCCGGATTATTCCAGAAGCCCTTGGTCATGTAGGCGTGTATGAAGGGATGCACTTTAAGGATCAAGTTGCCAGGTTTTTCATCTTCGATGACCCGCTTAAGCGTGCTTTTCATTTCATCAAGGATGAGGATTGGCGCACCAATTTTTCCTGACCCGCCACAAGTAGGGCAGCCTTCAGCAGTTTCTATATCTGTTTCAGGACGCACCCGCTGGCGTGTGATCTCAACCACACCAAAGCGACTAGGTGCAAGTACGTTGTGCTTGGCCTTATCCGTTGCCATTGCCTCCTTCAAGGCCTTGTGCAGTTCACGTCGGTTACCTGCGTTATAGAGGTCAATGAAGTCTACTGCCACAATACCTCCCATATCCCGCAAGCGCAGGATCCGGGCGATCTCCTTGGCCGCCTCAATATTGATCTCTAAAGCAATTTGCTCTTGATCTTTCTGGCCACCGCCTTTTCGAGAACCACTGTTCACGTCGATAACGTGCATGGCCTCTGTATGCTCAACGATCAAGTAAGCCCCATTGGTCAATGGCACATGCCTACCAAAGCAAGCTTTGATCTGCCTGTTGATCGTGAACTGGTCGAAGATGTCAAGCTTACCGCGGTAATACTTAACGATACCCTTCTTCTCTGGAGCGATCCGTTCTACATATTGGGCGATTTCTTCAGCCATGAGCTCGTCATCAACATGAATGTTGTTGAATTCGGCTGTTAGCAGATCGCGCAGAACCGCACTGGTGCGATCCAACTCACCTAACACCCGCTTGGGAGCTTTGGCGTTTAACATATTCTTCTGCAAGAGGTCCCAACGCTGCGTCAACGAACGAATATCGGCATCCAATTCCGCTACTTTCTTCTTACTGGCTTGGGTACGAATGATCAAACCACAATTCGCTGGCTTGATACTCTTATACAAAAGGCGCAGGCGATCGCGTTCCTCATGTTCTTTAATACGCGAAGAAATGCTGATCTTATTGGTAAAGGGTACCAAAACCGCGTAACGCCCCGCCAAGGTCACTTCCGCGCTTAAGCGCGGCCCTTTGGTATTAATGGGTTCTTTCGCGATCTGCACCAGCAGGTTCTGGCTGGCCGAAATGACCTTATCGATCCGTCCATTCTTATCAATGTCCGGTTCGATCTTCCACTTGCTCAGATCGCCAGAAGTTATGGCACCATTCAAACTCCCTTTGGTGTAGTTGTACGTGTTCTTGTAATGGGGACCCAGGTCGAAATAATGAAGAAAGGCGTCTTTCTCATATCCAACATCAACAAAAGCCGCATTCAAACTTGGGGCTACTTTATGAACCTTTCCAAGATAAATGTCGCCTACACCAAAACCCTTGTCGGATTTTTCGGTGTGCAGTTCCGTTAATACACGGTCCTTCAGCAACGCAATGTCGACTTGCCCGGATCCGGATCGGATGATCAGATCTATGCTCACTTTTATAATTAGGTTGTGACGTCAAGGAATCCAGAAACCTCTGTGTAGGTTCATGTAGCCCAATCTGTCTGGTCACAACCCTGGTAATGAAAGACAACAACCGCCTTAAGCAGGGTAACGCACAAGAAAGCGCATAGGTACCTAGTACCTATTACTTCTTCTTGTGCCTATTCTTCCTCAAACGTTTCTTACGCTTGTGAGTAGACATCTTGTGCCTCTTTCTCTTCTTTCCGCAAGGCATATTACTTTGCTTTTCGTTGTTTCAATTCTTCCAACATCCGATCTACATCACTCATAACATCGGACTCTTTGACCAGGGTCTTATACTGCTCAAAACTCGCTATTGCGGCAGCTATACTGTCGCTTCTAACGTAAATACCCCCCAGTATGAAATGCGCGTCAGCATAGTTGCTTTCGTCCAATTCAATTACCCGTTTGAATCGTGCCACAGCCTTGTCCATTTGTCCAGATTGAATACTGAACTGGCCAAGCTGCCAATGCACTTCTGCGTTCTCGGGTTGTTCCTGCGCTAGCGTCAGGAGCATCTTGATCCCTTTCATGGGTTGTGTCCCATTTACGAGAGCGATCGCTTCTGCGATCTTAGACTCTTTTGGATCAACCGATACTCCTTGCTTCTGGCTCGGTATCCGGGGTGCCACTACTAAAAGAACGCTCACAATTGCGGCCGCGCCCAACACAATAAGTTGGTTACGACCAATTTTCATTACTGCTCACCGCCTCCAATGCGATCACTTTCCTTGATCCGCTTCACAAAGGCATCCGATGGCTTAAACGCCGGGATGTTGTGCGCAGGGATAATGATCGTTGTGTTCTTGGAAAGCAGTCTTCCTGTTTTTTGCTTTCGGTGTTTTACCAAAAAGCTGCCAAACCCTCTCAGGTGAACGGCCTCACCATTTTCTAGGGATTTCTTAACGGTATCCATCAACGCCTCCAAGGTTGTTGCAACATCGTTGCGCTCAATACCTGTCTTCTTCGCTATAATGCCCGTCAGTTCTGCCTTTGTCATATTCAGCTATCTAGCTTGTGGGACTCAAATTGTCGTTTGGGCGGCAAAGATACGCTTTTGTCAATTGAAAACAGCAATTTTGCCCCACTTATGACGAGTAATAAGTGGTTCTCTTCGAGGATATTAAGTTGGTATGATTCCAATAACCGCGACCTGCCTTGGCGAGGCTCCCAAAACCCTTATCTGGTATGGCTTTCCGAAATCATTTTGCAACAAACACGTGTTGAGCAAGGGATTTCGTATTTCAAACGATTTTCCAGCAAATACCCAAGGGTTGCCGATCTGGCCAATGCCACACAAGAAGAGGTGCTCAAGGATTGGGAAGGATTAGGTTACTACTCTCGAGCCCGTAACCTGCATTTCACGGCGAAATACGTTACCAACGAGTTGAATGGGGTCTTCCCCAGCAGCTACGACCAGTTGATCGGCTTAAAAGGAATTGGCCCATATACGGCAGCCGCGATAAGTTCGATATGCAGTGCAGAGCCAGTAGCCGTTGTGGATGGCAATGTTTACCGCGTACTTTCTCGTGTATTTGGCATACGCACACCAATTGATAGTGGTGCAGGCAAGAAAGAGTTCCAATTGCTTGCCAATACATTACTAGACACTTCCTGCCCGGGTGATTTCAATCAGGCGGTCATGGAATTTGGAGCTGTGCATTGTACGCCGAAGTCCTACGATTGCCCCAGTTGCATTTTTTCTGCCCAGTGCAGCGCGCACAGCAACGACGTAGTGGGCACTTTGCCGATCAAGACTGGCAAAGTAAAAGTTCGCGACCGCTTCTTCGAGTTCTTCCTAATAGGAGAAGGGGATGACTTTTTCATTGAGCAACGGAAAGGAAAAGACATCTGGGAAGGCCTCTTTCAATTTCCACTATTGGAAACGAAGGAACAACGGGCGGTAGTCGCCTTGACAAAGGAGGCTCAAGAGAAGTTCGGCATTGCAACAAAACCCGACTTGATCCAAGACTCAACCAAACACATCTTATCGCATCAACGAATTCATGCGCGGCTGTGGCACTTTCGGTCAGCGGCAGATGAACAGGCAAGCAAAGATTGGATAAGGGTTAAAAGTCATAAACTCAGCAACTACGCATTCCCAAGGCTTCTAACGAGATGGTTAGAAACTTGCGACTTTACCGATATCATTGAATAGTATATTTGGTAGTCCAAAAGAAAAGAACCTTCACTGAACTATGGCAGGAGTAAACAAAGCTATCATCATTGGCAACCTTGGCGCTGAACCAGAGATTCGCCACCTGAGCTCAGGTGCTGCAGTAGCAAATATTCGTATTGCTACATCTGAAACATACAAGGACAGGCAGACAGGAGAACGTCGTGAGCAAACTGAATGGCACAATGTTGTGTTGTGGAGAGGCCTTGCTGAGATTACCGAAAAGTACCTGCACAAAGGCAGTAAAGTTTACATTGAAGGCAAGTTGCGCACACGAAGTTGGGAGGATCAAAGTGGCCAGAAGCGTTACACGACGGAGATTCATGCTGACCAAATGACGATGTTGGATCGGGCAGGCTCTTCTAATAATGAGCAGCAAGCTCGCCCAGCGGCACAGGCAGGAACGGTTAACCCCACTCCAGCTGCAGTTGCAGCCCCACAAGCGCATCAGCCTGCCAGCACACCCGCAGGTGCAACGCAACGCGACGAGGTGGATGACCTTCCGTTTTAGGTCGATCGTGTAACTTCATCAGTCCATTTTGGAACCACCGAACGGCGATTACGCGTTTATATTAACAAGCATCTTTATCACACCTGGCATTGCTGAGTTGGTTGCCATTGTGCTTATCGGCGTGTTGCTGGTATGCTCCGCATTGATCTCTGGATCAGAGGTGGCTTTCTTCTCGCTTGGTGCTAGCCACTTAAAGACACTTCAGGAAAATAAGCGTCCCGCCGCCGCCCGGGTACTCGAGTTACTGCGCAAGCCTAAACGGCTTTTGGCTACGATATTGATCGCCAACAACTTCGTTAACGTGGGTATTGTCATGCTATCTACTGTCGTGGTGGCGGGCATTTTCAATTTTGACCAAATGAAGGCGTGGCAGGTCGTAGCCACCCAAACCGTTGCCGTTACGTTCTTACTTGTGTTATTCGGAGAAGTACTGCCGAAGGTGTATGCATCGCGGTATCCCTTGCGTTTATCCAAGTTCATGACGCCTCCTATACTTGCCATGCGCTGGTTCTTCAAGCCTTTGAACGAATTGCTAGTGGGTAGCACAGCCTTGATCGATAAGCGCTTCGCTAAGAAAGGGCAAAGCATTTCGGTTGATGCACTTGGCCATGCACTCGAGTTGACGCAAGATGAAGCCTCTTCGGTGGAAGAAAGGCGTATTCTAAAAGGCATCGTACAATTTGGGAATATTGATGTGAAGCAGGTCATGCAGCCACGAACAGAAATGGTGGCCATTGATTTTGAGAGTTCTTACCGCATAGTGCTGGATACGGTTTTAGAGAAAGGTTTTTCGCGCATGCCTGTCTATGAAGAGAGCTTGGACAAGATCAAAGGGGTCTTGTACATCAAAGATCTACTGCCGCACCTATCTAGCCAACAGCTCGAGTGGCGCTCACTGATACGTGAAGCTTACTTCGTGCCAGAGAATAAAAAACTCGATGATCTCTTGAATGAATTCAAGGAGAAAAAAGTGCATATGGCTGTAGTAGTGGATGAGTTCGGGGGCACCTCTGGCATCATAACCATGGAAGATGTGATCGAGGAGATCGTTGGCGAGATCACCGACGAGTTTGATGACGACGAGATCGTTTACTCCAAATTGGACGAAAATACTTTCGTATTCGAAGGAAACGTTTCATTGAACGACATGTACCGGATTATGAATATTGACGGGCGAACCTTTGAATCAGCCAAGGGACTGAGTGAAACCCTAGGAGGGTTCATTCTTGAATTGAAGGGGCGTTTCCCGTTCAAAGGTGAGCGCATCGATCATAAGAATTTCTCGTTTATCGTGGAATCGGTTGATAACAAGCGGGTGCGTCGTGTAAAGGTCATTCGTTATGTGGAAGCTTAGTGTTGTTTGTTTCGGGCTACTCGCGGTAATTTCCTGTGGTAGCGATCCCGTACCT
>CAZPEQ010000093.1:0-8492 GCA_964585605.1 uncultured Weeksellaceae bacterium
CCGCTAAGATCTTGGGGCTCCCTTATCCTGGAGGCCCTCAAATAGCCAAGTTAGCCGAGTCTGGCGATGCCTCTTTTCTGACCTTGCCTTTTCCAGCGGTTCCTGCTTTTGACATGAGCTTCAGTGGCCTCAAAACCGCCTTTCAAGAGAAAGTGCGTTATAACTACCAAGACAAAGCAGCACTTGACCAAGCGCTTCCTGATTTATGCGCAAGTATGGAACACGCTATTGTGCGCATCTTGATAAGTAAGCTACGGAAAGCTGCGCGCTCAACAAATATCAACCGATTAGCCTCGGCTGGCGGGGTTTCCGCCAATTCCCACTTACGTTCTTCTTTGGTGTCATTAGCAGAACAACTTGGCGGAGAAGCCTTCATTCCCCCCCTTTCCTATTGCACTGACAATGCCGCTATGATCGCCCAAGCAGGCGTTTTCATGCATAAAGCGGGCATAACTTCTCCTTTGAACACGGTTCCTTATACAAGAATGGCCTGAAATTCGTATGTTCATTCAAGCTATCGAGGAATCGCTACTGCCTTGGTATGGGAACATGAAACGATTGCGTGCATACGGATTTGTCATCTCTGCGCTCCTTTTAGGAGGCATAAGTCCTCTTCACGCGCAATCCTACGAAAGTCTAATCGGTAAAGGAGACAGTCTCCTGGACTTGGGAAAATCACTAAAAGCTGTTTCATACTATGACCGCGCTATTAAAGCGGGCGCGAAGGCCGAGGGATATTCTGCGCGGGCGCGAGCATGGTACGAACTGGATCGTATGGATCGTTTCATTTTGGATGTAGAGACGGCCCTCGACTATGACAAAAATCATCCCTACGCCCAATTCCAGCGTGCACTTTATGCCATGCGTAGCCGAGATTGGTCGCTGGCCAAGACCTCGTGTGACAGGGCTCTCAAAGCGGGTATTGTTGAGCAAATGGTGCCTCAGGTGCGCATTTGTCGTGGCGAGGCGATGGCCAAACTGGGTCAAATAGAAGCCGCAATAGATGACCTGCGGGCGGGAATTGATGCAGGAGAAATGGATGTGGAAGCCATGCGTTTGTTGGCCTCGTTGTATCATGACATAGAGTTACATGAATCTGCTGCGCAAGTTTTGGAACGACTCGTGGCCTTGCCTGAAGGAGATAATGGAGATCGTATAAATCTGGGCTATGAATTAGCCTTGTTAGGCAGGCATCGGGATGCCATAAACCATTACCAAATCGCCCTGCAGGAGGACAAGAACAACCCTATTGCTTTCAGCAATTACGCTTATTCGCTCTATAAGCTTGGGCAAAACGATAAAGCCATGACTTATGTCAATCGCAGCTTGCGTTCACAGCCGGGCAATCCAAACGCCTTGCGAACCCGAGGCATCCTCAGGCTCGGCAAGGGCGAAGTGGAAAAAGGTTGCAAAGACCTTTATGCCGCAAAAATCGGGGGCGGTGAATTCAAAGAAATCGACCAATTGATCGAACAACACTGCCTTGGTATCAAACCTAGGTGATCAATTCACTGCACAATGATAGGTTTAGTGAATCTATTGCCTGCCTGATCGGTAAGCACCAATTGGTAAGCTCCAGTATTCAACTCCGGGCCTTCAAACGAATTTCCTTGCACTGCTAAGGATTGGATCAACCGGCCTTGAACATCAAAGATCTGAAGAGATGCGACTTGCGTTGTGCTACTCCATGTTACGGTGAACGGCCCATCCACTGGATTCGGGAACACACGAATGTCTACGCTAGAGGCAAGATCTCCCACTGATGCGGGGCCTTCAGAGACCTCAAAGATGTCAATACCGCCTTCTGTAATGTGCCCCGGGTCCATATCAGTCACGGTAACAATGAACTGAACTGTTGCAGTGGGCGCTAAGTGATCACCAACAATAACCTCCGGAGCTTGTATCCAAGCAGACATCATGGAGTTGATATCCAGTGTTTCAACAACAGCCGTATCGGTACCATTAGTGATAGAAATCACCATCTCATCGTTCGGGTTGCCTTGACCTCCGGCGTTAAAGAACCAACGGAAGTAATTGATCCTAGGAGATACAAGACCAGTAAGATCCATTATAGGAGAAATTAAGGTGACTCCTCCATCGTCAACGTCATCATTGCCTGCTCCTCCTCCTCCGTTACCGGTCACGTATGCTTGATCAAAACAATCGCCATTGACGTCAACATCAGGATTACTAAAACTTCCTTGGAAACTTGTTCCATCGGGTTCAGCTCGTTCCCAAAATCCACTTGTTGCCCCGTTACTTGTGGTCACCCAACCTAGGTCAACGGCAAAGTCATCTGCAAATCCAGGATCCAGGGTAAAACTCAGCGGTGGTGTGTTTTGATCGATCACAACTCCGGTTTGGCAAACGGTCTGCCATCCCCAGGCCCCAACTGCAATGTCGTATGTTCCTTCAAAAACGCTGGTCAAGTTGAAATTGCCCTGAGCGTCACCCGTCACGTTAAACGTAAAGTCCGTGCTCACAAGGCTAACAACCGGATTAGGCACTCCCGCGGCGCTACCACTCTCAATAACACCTCCTGCCAACGCAAACGACATCAGTGGTTGCAACTGTACGTCTAACATGGTGACTACATTGTTCGTTAACTGCACCCCGGTAATGGTTTGCGGTTGGTAACCGGGTTTAGAGAATGTTACATCGTATAAACCTGCAGTATGAAAGCCAGTAGCATAAGTGCCATCCAACGCAGAAAGATCCTGAACATTAGCCGCTACAATATCAACTTCAGCATCTTGTATTGGCGATGAAGTAACTGCATCCGTAACTAGTCCTTCTAACCAACAGGCATGTACATACACAACATCAAGTAGAACCAATCCGTCTTCAATATCTGAGACTGCACCAATGCCACTAGGAAAGTACGGATATGCTCCCCAACTACCATTGAAGCCATTTCCAACTAGTGCAGGCGCCGTATCAAAGTTGCCTGTTTCAATGACATTTTGCGGTCTGCTAACATCATGAACAGTAGCTCCGTAGCGGTAGTAACTGGTAAATATAAAATCGCCGATGACATGCGTATTATGCGGTACTGTCCCTGATCCTGGGTCACTTTGCGTTAAATCGATCTCCTGTATATCCGTTGGGTCTGAGATATCATAACTCCCCAAGAAGCCCCCACTTACCTCATCGGTAGTAAAAACAAAGTCGCCATCGTCTGATACCCAGATGTTATGGGTAAAGTTATTTCCTGTATTCTGCGTGCCTAAAACGACAGGAATAGTTTTATCGGCAACGTCCACTATGGAGAAGAAGCCATTTGATATATGAGCGGCGTAAAGTGTATCGCCACGTGCCATGCCATCGTGTATGTACCACTGATCGAACTCCCCCACCTCAACGGGGTTCATAGGATCCACGGTAAGGTCTAAGAAAATCGCTCCTCCATTACCTCGGTCAGCACCAAAAATGTAGCATATTCCGAATTCATCGATAAACAAGTTGTGAGCCGACTCCCAATTATCTCCTTGAAAAGAAATCGCATTTAACGCCGTACTTTGAGGAAGTGGTGATAGGTCAATGATGACTAATCCTCCACCGCCTTCGGTAGTGATATATGCATAATCGTCCCAGACCTTCAAATCACGCCATGTAGAAGGGGGACCTGGGAAGAAAAATATCTCCATAGGATTAACCGGATCAGAGATATCGACGACGGATACACCGCCGTTGTTCACTCCCACTAGCGCGTACTCGTTTCCATCCTCATCCGTATAGCCCCAGATGTCAGAAACGTTGCTACCATGTAATGCTTGAAAATCAAGTTCTCCGATCAAGGTCATGTTAACCTGCGCCTGACCAGATAGCGCGAAAAAAGCCCCAAAAACAAGGCTTAAGAGTAATGTCTTGCAGTTCATGGGTGAAAGTTCGGAAATTGTAATGGATTCAGCGTACTAAAAACATGTATTAATTGCATAGTCAAGTTATCAGTATTTAACGCACTGGTTAAGAGAGTTATGAGATACTTTAGCATCCGTTTTATCAAGATGAGACTTCTCACCTATATCTTTTTCGTCCTTGTGGTTTGCCTTTCGGCACGGGGACAGGCTGTGGTTGTTATTCCTGCCCCGGTCTGTGCGTCGGACAGTAGTGTGCAGCTAACCGCCTTAGTTGGAGGGGGTACATGGGGAGGTTTGGCGGATTCAACCGGAGTAGTTGACATATCGATGGGCGTTGCAGGCAACCCATATCAGGCTACGTATAGTTACATCGATTCCACTGGGCAGATGGCCATTGACACGGTTGATATTCTTGTAAACCCGATTCCGGTGGTTCAGTTAATGCCCGCAGGCCCTTTCTGTGAATCTTCTGGTATTCAGCAACTTGTTGCAAATCCTCCGGGAGGCACTTGGGGAAGTCCAGATGGTAGCACCAACTCGGCGGGTGAGTTCAGCCCGTTCTTCGGAGCGAATACCTCTCCATATACGGCTTGGTACACATACACGGACAGTATAGGATGTACGGCTGTGACAGACAGTATTACGATCGAAGTACTGCCTGCACCGCAGGTAACATTGGTTGCACCTAGCGTGGTTTGTGCTACCGACGCCCCTTTTCAAGTACAGGCCATGCCTGCGGGTGGCACCTGGTTGGCAGGAACCGATAGTGTAGGGATCTTTGATCCGAGTTTGAGCTCACCCGGATCTATTCAAGTGGTCTACACGTTCACAGACTCATCTGGATGTTCGAATGTTTCCGCGATCACTATTTCGGTTAACGGTTTTGCCATTCCGGGTGGCTTTACGATCGATTCGCTTTGTTTAGGCAGTGGGGTTGATACCATACAGGCCATAGGTTTGGCTGGCAGTGTTCTTTTCTCGGGTGCAGCGGATCCCAGCGGTCAGATCGATCCGGATTCGCTGGGTCCCGGTAACCACACGGTTAATTACTTAACTAGTTGTATCAGTTGCTGCCCGTTTACTGATTCGTTGACCATAACTGTGGTCGAACCGACTTCTATTGCCTTGCTGGACTCCACGGTTTGTGCTGACTTGGATTCTGTATTGCTCGAAACGAATGGAACAGTGGATATGTGGGGAGGGGTGGCTTCTCCTGCAGGATTCGTTGATCCTCTGGCACTAGGCGTTGGGCCGCATGTGGTATTTGCCACGGGAGCTGATCTGAACGGCTGCGCTGCAAGTGACTCTTTGCTTATTAATGTCTTACCTCGGCCAGCAGCATCGATCGTTACCTCTTCACCTTATTGCACAGGAGATCTACCTGACACCCTTGTTATTTCGCCCATAGGAGGTATCTGGGACGCTCCGGTTGACTCGAATGATGTTTTTTCGCTGACCGATACTGCTGGCGTTTATCCGATCTCCTATACGTATACAGATTCCATTTCCTGTACGAACATGCTACGTGACACCTTGATCGTAACGGCAAGTCCGACCGTGAGCATAAATAATCCTCCTGGTTTTTGTAGGACAGATGACCCGGTGCTTTTAACCGCACAACCTGCAGGTGGTATTTGGTCAGGAGGCACGACTTCCAGTGGCATCTTTGACCCGGGCCAAGCGTTGATCAGTGGAACGATACCTGTGCAGTATTCCCTTACCGATAGCATGGGTTGTACAGGTACCGATTCGGCCGATGTAGTGGTCTTGCTTGAACCTGAAGTGGTGTTTGGGATGAATGGCCCCTACTGCAAGGGAATCGGCCTGGTTCTTTTAGATGTGAACCCTGGCTTGGGCACCTGGAGTGGAGATGCATTTCCTGATGGCACCTTCGATGGCAATAATGAGCCAGGTATATACATTGCCAACTACACCATAAATAATGGTTTGTGTGTGGTTACAGCAAGCGATACGATCATTGTAGAAGACTGCACCTCAATTGAAGAGTTCTCTAGCGCGAATACGCGTATTTATCCTGTTCCTGCCAACGAGCAATTAACGGTGGATCTAGATGAATGGGTCAATATCTCAAGCTTAACCTTGACGGATGGATCCGGACGTGTGGTGATGACGCATTATCCAGGTTTCGTGAACCGCATACAAGTGAATACCTCTTCCCTTCCGAATGGGATCTACTATGTGCGGATCAACGATAAAATAGCGGGACTTGTTCCTATAGCGCACTGATCATTCTCCCAACTCAAGTGTGATCTGGTTACCGGGATCATACCCGTCACCACTCCGCTTTTTTCGAACCAGCTCACGTCTCATGGCCTGAACCGGACTCTCCTCTAAACCGAGTTCCTCAGGCCCCGGCAAGTCATCGAAATCTTCTGGAGCGGGTCCTGTTGCGGTGGCCGTTGCTACGGGATCAAAAAAAGGGCCTTCCAAGCGGAATTCTTTAACCTTGTCTGCGGTTATTCGATTGCCTTGTGCTTTAACACCTTTCACGGCTATCAGTTTATTCAACTTAACCTGCTCTTTCCCTTTACTGGAGCTACGTTTATCGTACTCGATATGCACCACAGGATCAGGCATGAGAGAGAACAGTACCAATTCACTATCCGCATGGTCACTGATAAACGTAACGGTTTTCTCTGGGGCAGATAGGTCAAAGCGTTTGACATTATGCCGTTGCTTTTTGCCATCATAATAAACCACACTCATGATCATTTCAGCGCTGTGCTTGACCACGAGTTTCGTATCGTCAGGAAAATGTAGGCCTATGAGCGGATCGCGCAGTAGATACTGCCCCGCTGCGGTAACGATCAACAATTGATCATCTCCTTCGAACTCTCCTAAATACCTGCCCCGTTCATCCGTATTCAAACGCATCACGGTCTCATCGATCCAAATATTTCGAGCACCTAAGGTTGATGCCCCTTTTTCCTTCACCTCTACTTTGCTCACCAAATGCTTTGTGATCAAGTTGCCTTTTGCGCCTCTTCCTTTGATTGCCAGTTCTCCAAAATCCACGTCAAATTTCAACTTCCGCAAGTTGGGTCGAGGCCGTAGAATCACCTTCACAACTTCGGAAGTGCCATTGGGGTTTGCACTGAAGTGCATTAGCCGAGTGCCTTTTGTCCCTTTGGTTAGATCATAGTCTTTGTCGCGTGTAATACCTGTTACCGGGAAACGCTTCATGAACGAACCGCCCTTAGATCCATCTTGATAGATCATGTGGTAGATGGTGCGTGCATCACCCTTCTTCCAGACTGCAGCATGTAAAATATTCTTCCCAACGAATTTCTTTTCTGAGATCTTCGTTACGAGCATCTTTCCATCGCTCTTGAAAACGATGATGTCATCTATATCTGAACATGACGCCACCATTTCGGCACCGCGCATTGAGTAACCAATGAATCCTTCTTTACGGTCGACGTATAGTTTTTTGTTCGTGGCAACGACGTTGCTCGTGGATATCGTTTCAAACGAACGAAGCTCAGTCTTGCGCTCGCGACCCTTGCCGTATTTCCGCTTGAGCTCTTTGAACCAGTCAATTGTATACTGCACCAGATCGGCTAAGTATCCTTTAACTTCCTTCAGCTTATCCTCTAAGGCCTTGATATTCTCTAGGGCCTTCAAACTATCGAATTTGGAGATGCGTTTAATCTTGATCTCCGTTAGTCGGGTAAGGTCTTCTTCGGTCACATCACGGTGTAACTTGACAATGCCCTTCCCTGTTTTCTTACGTATTGGCGTAGAGATGTATTTGTGTACACCTTTATCTATGGCCTTAAGCACCGCTTCCCATGTTTCGGCGTTTTCAATATCGCGGTAAACCTTGTGCTCAATGAAAATACGCTCTAAGGAACTGAAGTGCCATTGTTCTTGCAGTTCAGACTTTCTGATCTCCAACTCCAATTTCAACAAGGCCTTTGTGTTATCGGCACTCCGCCTGAGCAGGTCTTTCACTCCAAGAAACACCGGTGCGTCATTCTCGATCACACAGGAATTAGGCGAAATGCTCACTTCACAATCTGTAAAGGCGTACAAGGCATCTATGCTCTTATCAGGAGAAACACCACTAGGCAAATGCACCGTTATTTCTGCGCTAGCGGCGGTGTTATCCTCGATCTTCTTGATCTTGATCTTACCCTTGTCATTCGCTTTAAGGATAGAGTTTATCAACGATGTAGTCGTACAACCATATGGCACTTCGTGGATAACCAAGGTCGTATTATCCTCTTTCTTGATTCGCGCCCGAACCCGCACTTTCTCTCCTCTTAAGCCATGCTTGTAATTCTCCACATCTGCCATTCCCCCCGTGGGAAAGTCAGGTTTGATACTGAAACTACGACCTCGCAGATACAAGACGCTTGCATCGATCAATTCGTTGAAGTTATGCGGCAACAACTTACACGACAAACCAACCGCAATACCCTCCCCTCCTTGAGCCAGTAACAGCGGGAATTTTACAGGGAGGAATACGGGTTCTTTCTTTCGCCCATCATAACTTGATTGCCATTCTGTGGTTTTGGGATTAAAAACCACATCAGAGGCAAACTTGCTCAGCCGTGCTTCGATATAACGAGGCGCAGCCGCACTATCTCCTGTAAGTGTATTACCCCA
>CAZPEQ010000094.1:0-8351 GCA_964585605.1 uncultured Weeksellaceae bacterium
CATTGTTCAGGCTGACCAAGCTTGGGCGAGGGCAGGCAGGGGTTTCATCTATGTCGATATCATCCAAAGCAATGTCAGAAGTAAAACCACTACCGGAAGTACCCGTAAAGCGGATCATAAGATCTGTTTCACCTGCGAACGCAGCCAAGGAAACAACCCCTTCAAGCCATCCATTCCCTTGATCTCCTGACAGACTCCAAAGCGCCGTTGTTCCAAAAGTCATTCCTCCATCTTCACTAGCATGAACTTCCAACGTGCCCATATCAACACCCCACATGTGGTACCAAAATCGCAACTCTGGAACAACAAGGCTGCTCACATCAACCGTTGGTGAAAACAACGCCCCCGATACACTCGGGAAGCATGGCGAACTTGTTTCAATGAATAGGTAATTACCACCACCCGTGTTGTCAGCTGTTGGTCCTGTATTTGAAGATCCTGTAGCAACCGAACGAGCAGTCCAATCATTGGCATCGTCTAGATCATTGGACCAGCACAAACCGACATTGTCTACACCTCCACAACCAACTCCTCCATTTTCAGGCGTTAGTGCGTCAAAATCTTGAGTGTACGGCGCCACAACGGAACCTGTCACAGACACGGTTTGTACCGAAGAGTTAAAACTAAAACCATCTACTCCACAATCCTGCCTCACATAAACATCGTAGGAAATGCAACCCGTTAGACCCGAAACGTTAACCGGGCTGGATACATTCGAAAAGACCGTTCCTCCACCTGCAGTTACACCTGCACCAGGTGTAAACCCAACTGGACCATATTCTAAGTAGAACGTTCCAGTACAGCCGACACATGTCCAAGAAGCATCAAACGCACCAACTCCAGCGCCATTTACCGTTAGGCCATTAGGAAAAGCACATGCTGGTTGCTCTGATACCAGTATATCATCCAAAGCCATGTCACTTTCAAAGCTTGACCCCGTAATGCCGCGGAATCGAATCACCACCGTTGAGCCAACATAGGCACTTAAGTCAACCGCAACGAGCACCCATTGATTTCCTTGGTTTCCTTGCACCACCGGTGTGATATCGTTAACCCATGTAGCACCATCGAACAGATCTACATGCAATTCCCCCATATCATCCCCGAACAAGTGGTAGCTATAAGTCAACTCGGGTACGATTGCAGCAGAAAGGTCTATACACGGCGAGAGAAGTTGCGCTTCTTCCCCGTTACATGTGCCAGAAGTTTCCAAATAAACGTAGTTACCAGTTGCAGAACCCGTAGTTGCATCTACGGATGGTCCTGTACCTGCGGAACCTGTTGGTCCTTCATGCACTCTCCAATCAACGTCGTCATCAACCCCATTGATTAGGTTGACCCACCCTCCGGCCAAGGGACAAGTCGTGCCACCACAATCTGAAGAAGTGCCACAAAGCGCCTCCGATTCGAAATTCTCGTTAAAAGGTATACTCGTGCCTGCACCTCCAAGAACATTCACGTTAACCGTCATGCTGTCATTGTAGGTTGCAAGATCACTAGCCAACGATGTCCAAACTTCCAAGACATCTGTGCTACCGCTCAACGTTACGCCTGTTGCAAATGTGTAGATCACGCTACTGTTCGCTGGCAGTGTAGGCGTATACACTTCGCTAACGATCGCACCTCCGTTAAATCGATAGTTGACGCCGATATTGCTCTCATCGTTTAGCCCCGGGTTGGCCAGATCGACCACCACATCACTGGTTAACGAACCATCACAAGAAATGAATGTACTGCTTGGCCTGATAATGGATGCGATAGATGCATCGTGATCCACTGGACAATTCAATGGGCCGCCACCTGCAAACTGCACCGCGATCGCACGCCTGCTCCTCATTCCATCAGCGCCATAGGCTGTTACCGCGAACCACTGTTCGTCATTCGGATTGATGATCGGTATGTCGAACGTGGTTGCTGCCGTATGATCCACACTATCCATATACATGGCCCCCAGCAGGTGCACCGCATAATCAGTCGCATTGGGAACTGGATCCCACGTAACGCGCATATAGCTTGGACAAACAGTTGTTATCGCCAAGTTGGTGGGCACATCCATAATGCTTAACTCTTCATCGCTCGCGTCACTATCCGCACCACGAACTACGCGTACCAAAACATCACCGCTTGGTGTATTCGGCACATTCCAATTGAATTGACGCAGATTCCCGGCGACACCAGTGGTGATCACATTCCAACTCGCGCCTCCATCTGTGCTGTAATCCAAATCAAACGTGCCTGCTGTACCCACCGCATCCCAAGCCAACAACTCGGTCGTGCCTGGCTCTAGTCCTTCGCCACCGATCGGGTATGTCAATCGAACACCTTGGAAAAATTCGTAAACTACATAATACTTCTGCGGACCCATTGGTACTTCTGTACCATTCACTGTTAACGTGTATGAACCTCCTGCAGGGTTGACAATGGCCACCTGCTCCATATTGTTCAAGGTATCCACCCCATTCGTTGCAGGCAGATCGAGCAACGCCGGATCCGGCGTTGGGTCCAACACCCACGGCAAATAAGTAGTGCCTCCGTTGGACATGCTCATATCCAGGTCATTCACCAAGGCTTTTGCGGCAGAGGTGGAAGCGGCTGGATCCATCCAATAAACCATGATACGTGCTTCGTCAACTCCTGCAGGAATGTTGATCGTATGGGTATTGCTACCACCTTGATCAACCGTTGCATCAAAGTAGCGGTTATCTGCAATGATCTCATAAGCGCGCCACGCATTCACGCGCCCCCAACCAAATTTGAAATCTGGCCCAACGTTACCTAGATCATGTGCGCTGTTGAGCATACATGCTTTCAGCAAGCCAGACTCTGCATCGGTACCGTTAATGTCTCTGTGAGCTTGAACCAATTGAGCAAAGATCCCGGTAATTCCGGGGCACGCTGCTGATGTACCACCACCCGGCGAATACGCGTTGTTCGGCGAAAGACTCAATTGACTGTTACCATGTGATGCGATATCTGGTTTAATGCGACCATCAGAAGCTGGGCCACGTGAGCTTGAACCTACCAAGACTTCATTCTGCAAAAGATTCGCGGCCGCAATGGCATTCTTCGCGATCTTATGACCGCCGGTCACGTTGCCCCACTGGTTACCTGCACCATAACCGCAATCGTTGTTGTTTGAGTTACCTGCGGAGAACGATTGGATCAGTGTGGGGTGGTCTTTGGTCTCTTGATCAACCAATTGGGTGATGGACGTATATCCTGCGTTACACCCGTTCGAATAAGACGAGGAAAAAGCCATCACACCTTCATCTGTGTGGAGTGAAACCGTGTTTGGTAAACTGGATACGTACTGACGTACCCAAACGAAAGAACCCGGAGCCATGCCTTGGATCGAAGGGTCAATATTCCCCGCACCACCAGCAATACCAGCTGTCATATCACCATGGGTGCCTGTATTGTCACCCAATACATCGCTTTGATCTGTTCGTCCCTTGTAATCAATATGCGGCCCGACGAATCCATCATCGTTGATCACCAGGCTCACCCCTGTGCCGTCGTACTTCAACCCACCATAAGTGGCTGTATTTATTCCATTCGAACGATGCTGGATCTGTCCTTCCAGTGATTCTGGCTCGCCTGGCTCAGAAGCCATGTCAACAAAAGCAACGAACGGTAATGCGGCAATGTCGAAGATCAATTCCTCTGATACAACCGCTTCCATTAGATCTGCATGTGGAAACTCTACCGTAGGTTCTACCCCTGCTACAAGCAAAAATTGCTTTGCTCGTTGGTACGAGACATCTCGGTGAAAGCGCAACATGACCTTGATCCCATTTCCTGTTTGCACGTAATCTGGGTAAGGCTGTTGGCTTAACCATCGATGTGCCTTATGCTCACTGGTCAGCTCTCCCACCCATTTCACGCCATGTGCTTTTAACACGGCAGGATCCATCCCATCAGCCAAGGACGCGATATAAGCTTGATGTGGCACGTACTCGATCAGGTTAATACCCTTGGCCTCCAATAAGCTTCTTTCATCGGCATTAGGAATATGATCGAATTGAACCAAACGGTAGAACCGCCCTGCGAAAACCTCGGATGCCGGTAGGTCGTTAAACCGCACCTCCTCGATGTTCGATTTTGGCTGCAAAGTCTGATCGCGGAATAAGATGGTTTGTGCGTGTGAAGAATTGCAGAAACAGGCAATTACTGCAAACAAGAGCGTCAAATGTTTCATGTATCAGAGCGTATAGAGTTTACCAATTTAAGGAATCTAACCACAACTTTGACTTGATTGGGTGCATCTTTGCATCATGGCAAAGCTTTTGATCATAGACGACGAAAAGGCGATACGCAACGCCCTTCGGGAAATCCTTGAACATGAAGGTCATCAGGTAGATGAAGCAGAAAACGGTGCGGTAGGATATGAAGCGTGTAAAAAGGGGAAATTTGATGTGGTACTATGCGACATCAAGATGCCCAAAATGGATGGCATGGAAGTGCTCACCAAGCTTCAGTCGTTGAACGATGAACTACCCGTAGTCATGATCAGTGGGCATGCCAATATTGATACGGCAGTTGATGCACTTAAAAAAGGAGCATTTGACTTCATTCAAAAACCACCAGATCTGAACCGGATCCTGGTTACCGTGCGGAATGCCTTAGACCGCGGCGAACTAGTGGAAGAGACGAAGACCTTACGCCGCAAAGTGCAAAAAGCAGCTGCGGGCGATATGGTGGGCAGTTCAGCGGCTTTAGATGAGATCCGTTCAATGATCGAAAAAGTAGCCCCTAGCGATGCACGTGTATTGGTAACGGGTGGTAATGGTGCGGGTAAAGAGCTTGTTGCGCGTGCACTGCACAAGAAAAGCGGACGCGCAAGTGGTCCTTTCGTTGAAGTGAATTGTGCGGCTATACCTAGTGAACTGATCGAAAGCGAATTGTTCGGTCATGAAAAAGGCGCTTTCACCAGTGCGATCAAACAACGTAAGGGCAAATTCGAATTGGCCTCAGGAGGAACCCTCTTCCTAGATGAGATCGGCGACATGAGCGCCAGCGCGCAGGCAAAAGTGCTTCGCGCCCTACAAGAGAATCGGATTACCCGTGTTGGAGGAGATAAGGACATTAAGGTGGACGTGCGCGTTGTAGCAGCTACCAATAAGGACCTGCGTAAAGAGATCGAGGAAGGGAATTTTCGTGAGGATCTTTTCCATCGGTTAAGCGTCATTCCGATTCATGTTCCTTCCTTGGCGGAGCGGAAAGACGATATCCCGGAGCTAGCTGACCATTTCATTGCAATCATTTGCAAGGAGCAAGGCATTCCCGCTAAAGAAATCGAAGACAAGGCCGTTAAAGCACTTCAAAAGCTCCCATGGACGGGAAACGTGCGAGAGTTTCGCAACGTAATCGAACGACTGGTCATATTGTCAGATGCGCAAATCGGGGAAAAAGAGGTCAAGACCTACGCCATACCAAAACACTGATTATCAGCATATTGCGCATTTTTCCGTTATAACCGTGAAAAATTGAACTCCTTCAGAGGCAACCCTCTGCACTTCAAGCCGTCTTTATTGTAAAGCCGCCCGCCTGACCTTGCGTTCGGTTAATAACGATCGGAAAAAACCTAAAGATGCATACACTAAACATATTCACAGATCTCTGGCACTGGATACAAGCTGAACTAGGTACGAGCCTATGGTTCATCCTTGGATTTGCTGTCGTAGTTAGCATAGTAGCTATGTGGCGTTTATTCGAGCGAGCAGGAAAGCCAGGTTGGGCATGTCTTGTTCCTGGATACAACCTAATCGTATTCTTGGAGATCGTTGGCCGTCCAGCCAGCCATATCTTCTTATTCTTAATACCGATCTACGGTCAACTGTACATGATCCCTAAAGTGTGGATCGAGATCTGCCAAAGCTTTGGCAAGCGTAGTATCGTTGACTATGTGTGCGTGATCCTATTAAATGGTTTGTATATCCTGAACTTGGGAATGAGTTACGATACAAACTATGAAGGACCCGTTTATGGCAAAAACGTAGCGAAGAGAGGTTCCTTGAACCCACAGATGGCTTAACATCTTTCGCCGTTATTTGAAGAAAGCCCCTTTCGCTAACAGGGGCTTTTTTCATGACCGGATTCTTAGGTTAGCCGAGACGATGTCGTGAACTTTGCGCTCATGCAATTTGAGCAGATAAGGACCTACGTGGCGAAGTACCGAAAAGAGGGCAAGAGACTTTTTACGACCTGCTCCTTTCAAAGCCATTCCATCGTATTGTTGCACATGCTCTCTCGGATTGATAAGGATATACCTGTCTACTTCATCAATACCGGATACCTATTTCCCGAAACGATCGCCTATAAAGACCAGATGCGGGATCTTGTAGGCATGAATGTGGTCAATGTGACACCATCAACCGCCAAGATCAATCAACGAGATGAGCAAGGCAGGTTATTATTCGCCTCTGATCCGGATCATTGTTGCCACCTAAATAAGGTTCAACCTCTCGATGGCGTATTGATGCAATATGACGTTTGGATCAACGGAGTGCGCGCAGATCAGAGCAAAACGCGCAGTTCTTTCCAGGTTGAAGAGAATGCGCCACACCAAGTCACTCGATATCATCCCATGCTGGACTGGAATTCGAAAATGATCCACGAGTACCTAAAGGAATTCGAGCTTCCCAGACATCCGCTTGAAGCCAAAGGATACTTAACCATAGGGTGTGAGCCGTGTACACGAAAGTTCGATCCAGAAATGGATGAGCGTGAAGGGCGCTGGTTCGGGTTGAACAAGATCGAATGCGGGCTTAATACAGATCTCATTTCCAAAGGCTCAGCTGTCGAATGAGGGTATTCGTAACAGGAGGCGCTGGCTACGTAGGAACAGAACTGGTACGTCGTTTAGCTGATAATGCTGCAGTTAGTGAGATCGTGATCTACGACAACCTTTCTCGCGAGAACAACGGTCTTTTCATGGGAAAGGGCATACTGAGCAAGAAATTGACCCTGGTGAAGGGTGACATTCTTGATTCGAGGACACTTGAGGCGAACTTGCAAAACATCAACGTAGTATATCACCTTGCCGCGCGCGTATCCACCCCTTTCGCGAACATAGACGCGCACGCATTTGAACAGATCAACCACTGGGGAACCGCCGAGTTGGTGTACGCCTGCGAGCGTGTTGGTATTGAACACCTCGTTTACTTGAGCAGCGCATCAGTATACGGGCATCGAGATGAGTTGATCACCAACGAATCAGGACCCCAAGCGGATAGCTACTACGGTGTAAGTAAACTGCGTGGGGAAGAACACGTACACCGGGCAGCAAATGCCTTCAAACACCATATCATTCGTCTTGGGAATGTCTATGGTCACAGTGCCAGTATGCGTTTTGATGCGGTGATAAACCGGTTTCTGTTCGATGCGAATTTCTTAGGGAAGGTGACCATTGATGGCGACGGGCATCAACAGCGTTCCTTCATACACATCGATAAAGTCGCGCAAAGTCTGGAGCAACTTCTTATCAAAAACGTACCAAGCGGTACGTATAATTTGAGCGATCAGAACTTGAGCATTTTACAAATAGTAGATGTCCTGCTCGAATTGAAACCCAGTCTTGAGTTTTTCTTGGTAGGTCAACATCAGCGTTTAAAAGGCCATACCATTTCTACAGATGGTGGATTGCACGACCTGCTGGACATCAAGGAGACCACGTTAAAAGACGAATTGCAAGAAGCCCTGACCCGGTTCTCGTTCTGATCAATCCAACAGGACTTTCGCTTTTTCCATGGCACGTTCCAGACCTTCTGGATCTTTACCGCCAGCCGTAGCGAAGAATGCTTGGCCACCACCACCACCTTTGATTTCTGCAGCCAACTCTTTGATGATCACGCGCGCATCCAAGGACTTCTGCTCAACAAGCGCATCACCCACCATGACTGTTAGCAAGGCCTTGCCGCCTTGTTTGCTACCTAAGATCGCCAACAAAGCCGAATCTTTTGCCCGCCAATCGAAGACAAGTTCCTTCATCGCCTTCGCATCTAAATCCACCACTTCCGCAAGCAGCTTGTAATCACCAACAGCGGTCGCTTTCTTCAACAGCTCCCCTTTCAAACCGGAGACTTTCTCTTTCGCTGCTTTCTCCAAAGTCTTGGTCAACTCCTTCTCTCGAGTGACCAGTTGCTGCACCGCAGCCAACACATCTTTCGGGTTATTCAACGTGGCTTTTACTTTGTTCAGTTCTCGCAACTGTTCGTTGTACCACGCATCAGCGGCTTCCGACGTAATCGCTTCAATACGACGCACCCCGGCAGCCAACGCTCCCTCACTCACGATCTTGAAACGGCCGATCTCTGCGGTGTTCGGTACATGAATACCTCCACACAATTCCA
>CAZPEQ010000095.1:0-8324 GCA_964585605.1 uncultured Weeksellaceae bacterium
AGACCATATCAATGGAGCAGCTACTAAGTCATTAGCTCGCCAATTTCATAGAAAGCGCGATGCGGAGCGGTTTGTGCACGCGCAGGAGAGCCGTCTTTCTGTAGGCGTTGATCCCTTGCTTTTTGTATCGCGTATTGTTTTGGATAAAGAAGTGTACTCCGCTGGAGATACGATACATGCACGCGTAACGGGTTGGGTCAAGCTAACCGGCGATTGCGTGGGTAATGCGCTATACGGCGTTTACCCATCCAACTCCTTCAAGGGGCGGGCTATGACGCCATGTCATGACAGGCAGCTCGAGTGCGGCCCGCCGGCCGTGTTGTGGCAAGATCACGAGTTTTTAGTTCCTCTTCAGGGCCGCGATCCGGGGCGGTATCGCATGGTGGTTTGCGGAGCAGGACAAGTGGAGTTTGACCTGAAATAGAGGCTTTGCAGGCACAATAATTTGAAAAGGAGCACGCTTTGGCAAGAAAATTGCCACCTTTGCACCACAATGAGGCGCTGTTGCTTCATTGAATAAACAACAATTAGTACATGGTAACTGGTAAAGTAAAGTTCTTCAACTCGGAGAAAGGATATGGTTTCATCACACCAGATGAGGGCGGAAAAGATGTTTTCGTTCACAAATCTGCAACGACTGAGGATCTTTACGAAGATGACAAGGTGTCCTTTGAAATAGAGGAAACCGATAGAGGACTAAGCGCGGCAAACGTGTCTAGATCATAAGGTCCTTAAAAAGACTTTAGTAAAGAAAGCCCCGCCATTTGGCGGGGCTTTCTTGTTTGCCTTGCCTGGTTCTAGAACAAACAACCCATTCCTAATTGAATGCGGGTACTGTTCGTGTAAGAATAATACGCACCTTCTTGTAAGGAACTAATGATCGTTTTTCCGCCATTTCGGTAAGCGGCCTTACCACTGTGTCTATTGGTAACAGAGAAATTGAGCCAGATGTCGTCATTGGCCGCGCCATCACCAGAAATAAGCCCGCATAAATTCAGCCTGATCCCCGCGCCGTAATTCAAACCGGGTCGCGTGCTATGCGAACGACGTTCGTGTATGCCTGTTTCAGGTCCATCGGTGGAACGCTCAACATCCGCTTGTTGTTTGCTATAAAAGGTGGTTAGATCCGCTCCGCTTTGTAGGTATATACGCACGTAATCTGTTTTTAAAAGGTGCCGCTGGGCCAACAGTCTAATATGCCACAGGTGGTTTTGTTCGGATATAGGTATCAAGCGTCCTCCACGATCCTTAATGAAATAGTCCGTATTCGCGTAACGCATATTCCCCCCTTCAATACCTAGGCTCCAAGGAGCTTTTTCTAGGTCATGAATGATGTGCATTGCCGCCCCTAATGGAATTCGGTCAATGTTATCCTTGAAATCCCCGTGTGGGACGAAGAGCGATAGACTATGGGAGATGAAAAGACTTTGCGTATAAGCGAGGCAGGTGGTGGTTAACATCACTAAGAGCAAGGAAAGTTTGGGAATCGACATTTCAGATCGTTGTAAGGTATCTGGCTACAAGATAGCAGATGTAAACTGGTCACTGCAGGAGTTGATGTGACAAGTAAATGATCTATATCCTTATAGTTGATGACGGTCAGTTATATATATACTGTACGTACCCCGAACTTAGGCGCGGTTATTGCTGTACTTGCAATAATTAACGATATTTGACCGAAGCTTTTTACCCAAAAGTTACAATTGCCTAGGGCAAGGGCGTTAGTTTTGTTACTGTAACGATTTGAGCCAAATGAAAAGACGCCTACTCCTATCAATATCCGTGTTCTTGACAGCAGGATTTCTTTCTGCACAAACCATTTGGACTGGTCCTACCATGACTTTTACAAAGGCTGCCTTTGCTGACCATACGCAGCCAGCCAACCAGGATGCAATTACGGCTGATGTTAGAATCACCCGTGCCAATACGATGGGGATTTTCAATATCGCAACAGAGCCTTCGTTCGTAGGTGGAACAAGTCCGGCTGGAACAGAATGGGCTTTTGGTACAACTGCCATCATCTCGACGCTTACGTTTGCTAACTGGGAAACAACTATTGAGGTTAATGGAATGCCCAATCCGCCTGCTTCTGTTAATCAGGATATGGTGCTGCATCTCATTGCAGATGATATTTTCATTGATATCCGTTTTACTGCTTGGGGACAGGGTGGAAATGGTGGAGGATCCTTCACCTATGAAAGAAGTACACCAGGAGCGGTTTCTGTAAGCGAGCTAACAGAAACTTCCTTGAGTCTTGCGCCTAACCCAAGTGCGACTGGTGACATTCAAGTAACCTTGTCTGGTGACTTTGTGGGTTCGGTAGATGTGCAGGTCTTAGACCTTACGGGACAGGTAGTTCGAGAGTGGTCTGGAGTTTCGTTCGCGACTGGTACCAGCTGGAACATGGATCTTTCCGAGCAGACCAATGGCGTATATTTCGTTCAAATGCGAAATGAAGCGTACACACTTACCGAGCGCGTAGTGCTGCGTAAGTAAAAAGGGCTTCTCCGGCGTTAGTTGAAAAAACCTTCTCGCTGTATTCTGCCTGTTTTTGGCATCTGTGGTCGCACTTTTCCTTGCTTGTTCTTGCCTTAATTCACTGAAGTAGGCGTACTTCTCGTGTCTATTTGGTGTTTTTCATGCGGTCTGGATCCGTTAGTCAGGGATTTTAGCACCCTTTGTTCTTTTTCTTTGATAGTCAGCTTGTTGTAGTTGTTATGTGGACATTACTTAGCCCTTTCTCTCCTCAAATACGTCTATTTTGAAGGCTATTTTGCAGGCGGCTTGTGGCAAATGGCTTAATGCCGTGTACATTTGTGACTCAATTAACGACGATTAGTACAATGGCAAATGGTAAAGTGAAGTTCTTCAATTCGGAGAAAGGTTTTGGTTTCATCACCCCAGACGAGGGCGGAAAAGATGTTTTCGTTCATAAGTCTGCAACCACAGAGGATCTATATGAAGACGATACAGTTTCGTTTGATGTAGAAGAGACCGATAGAGGCCTTAGCGCGACAAACGTGAAAAAGGCATAAGGTCCTTAAAAGACTTTAGACCCAAAAGCCCCGGCGTAGCCGGGGCTTTTTTATTGCCCTGTTTCGCCTCCCTTAATAATACGAGTGGCAAGCGAACCCAGTATCATTCTGTGTAGGGGGAGGCCGAAGAAGACCCCATGATTTACTCAAGCTTGGAAGCATTGCCTGCCGTACTTTAAAATCATGTATGTGATTTTCTTCACGAGCTAATGACCCTTTGCTCAAGCTTGCGCAGACGACTCTTGTTCTTGCCATCTAATCGAGAAGCCACGGCCCATAGCGCAGCGGGTAACCACCCTAGAACGCTAAGCTGAAGGAGCAAACACAGAAACGAAGAGAGGAGTTTACCACGTAATAGGAAAGACAACCAAGGGAGTAGTACAGCTATTAGGATCATGATAGCTTGAAGGTAATTCTCGTAAAGCTTCGTTTGGCTGGAAGTATACGAACGGGCAATTCCATTGATGAACGCTGTGTATCTTGTCCAAAGGAAAAAAGATGCAACGTTATTGGGACTTATTCATTGGGTCGTTTCAAGAGTACGGTAGTTACACGTGGTCGCAGATCATTGCTTCGTCGGAGCCTTGGTATGTAAATTATTTCTGGTGGCTGGTCTTATTGTCCGTCTTTGTTTGGTCGTTAGAGATCGCTTTCCCTTGGCGGAAAGAACAGTCCATATTTCGCAAGGATTTCTGGCTGGATGTGTTTTACATGTTCTTCAATTTTTACCTCTTCAATTTGGTCATATTCATTGCTTTTTCAAGTTTGACGGAGCAAGTGTTCAAGGACTTGTTTGGTGGAAGTCTCGACCAATTCGCTATTGCAGATATTAGTGGACTACCTGGCTGGTTGCAATTACTTGTATTCTTTATCGTGACAGACTTTGTTTCTTGGGGCACTCACGTGATGTTGCATAGGTATGAATTCCTTTGGCGCTTTCATAAGGTGCATCATTCGGTGGAAGAGATGGGTTTCGCAGCGCATCTTCGGTACCATTGGATGGAGAACGTGTTTTATACGCCGGTTAAGTACATCGCTGTTATGTGCATTGGAGGCTTCACACCTGACCAAGCGTTCATTGTATTTTATCTGAACATTGCTATTGGGCATTTGAATCATGCGAACCTGAATTGGAGTTACGGCCCGCTTAAATATGTGTTCAACAACCCCGTCATGCATATCTGGCATCATGCCTATGCCTTGCCTGCAAATAGGAGCAAGGGTGCGAATTTTGGCATATCGCTGAGCTTATGGGATTACCTGTTTGGTACGGCACATATACCCAACGACGGCAGAGATATCCGCTTGGGATTTGAAAGCATAGAAGATTTTCCAAAGAAGTTCGGCGCCCAGTTGTTTTGGGGTTTTAAGAACGAGAGAGAGGACCGTTAGTACGGCTAGTAAGACACGCGTGAGCACAAAAACAGGCATTGCTTGAACTAACGGTAACACATGCCTTAAATCGCTCCTAAATTCGGTTCCTGTCCCAAAAGGCGTTCAAATACAGGTTGACATGAAGAAGGCTACTGCCAAACATCCTGCAGCAAGGGAGAGCAACACGAGTATGAAATTGTCAGCATGCACCGTAGGTGACGATTCCTCGTTCATGTACTCCTGATCGTTCGCATCTGTATCTTTCATATGAAACGCGTGCTAAGTAGTTCGTCTTTTGATACTTCAAAGATTCGCACAGCACAAGGATGTCACAATACCCACATCTAGTGAAATGGGTTAAACATACATGGTAACAAACCAAAACAAGGGCCATATGGCCCTTGTTTTGGTTCATTTGAACGGAGAACGCACCAGCTAGTCTGAAAGATTCAGAAGAGCTGGCAGTTCCCGATTACGACACCATTCAGTAATTGAATGTGCCACTAAAAAGAATGCGTACGCCTGTGGTACCTGCTATTTCGACATCTGTGAATGTGGTGGCGTTGTTGTTATCGTACAGGTTTGACCCAAGAAAAATGGAACTTCCAATGAACTCGACGAAGCCACCGCCATCATTTTCCCAGACTTCAGCGGTGATTTGCGAACCGTAATTCAGTGTAATGGGAAATGTACCTAGATCCGCTGTGCTCATGTCATGTGGGCCCGATACGGTGACATTCGCAGCAGGTACTGAGGCGAATAGTATGGTTCCTCCGGCGACGATCTGGACGAAGGGATCAGGGCCGACATTAGGAAGCGCGTCCCAAGGATCACCGGTTGCTGGATTAAGCATGTCGAAATCGGCAAGGATGATCTTGTCAATGGTGTAAGTGACAGGAGTCTGGATCGGAACTGGAGTTGGTGTTACTGGATCATCCTCTTTTGTACAACTTGTTGCGATAACTATGATCGCGAATAGCATGAGTGACTTTTTCATCGTAATCGGTGGTCAGGGATTTTTGACTGACCAAACGCAAGGTGCCAAGGCACTCAACCAAGACGAAAAAGACTGTGCGGACATTCTATGCCGAGGGGTGGGATAAGCTGCGGACAATTTCGCAATACGCAGATTATCAGCAGGGTAGGAAGGAGGTTAGAAGGTCGCTAAATACTGTTCTAACTTGTCTTCCTTGCCCAATTCGAGCTTTTTACGCAACCGATACCGGGCTTTTCGAACGCCTTCATCGGAGATATTCAAAATGGCGCCGACCTCCTTAGAACTTAATTCCATGCTCAGGAGTGCAGAGAGCCGGATCTCACTCTTACTCACTTCAGGATGCTTCTTGCGCAGCTTATCGAAGAAACCTTTCTTCGTCTCCGTAAATGCCTTTGTGAACTGCTCCCAGTTACTGTCTATCTGTTGATCGAAACGGATCTTGTTTGAGAGATGCTGAATATCAGTACCTACATCAGAAGTACGTAGTTCAGTTAATTCTTGCTTGAGGTTTTGCAGCAGCTCATTTTTCTGGGCTAAGTGCAAGGCTTTCTCCGTAAGCTCCCGATTCTTGAAGTCAAGTTGTTCATCAAGTCGTTCTCGCTCCGATCGTTCCAAGGCTAGTTTGCCCTCTAGGACAGTCTTGTCCTTCCTGCGCTTCTGAATGATCGCTAGAATCACGAATAGGGCCGCTAGCCCCAAGCCTGCAAGCGCCATCTTTAGCCAGTTACTTTTCTCCTGTTCCAGTTCGTTCTGAGTGGCTAGAGAGGCGATTGCTTGATCTTTCTTCTCGGTATTGAACTGAATCTGCAAGCGATTGATCTCTTCGCTCTTTTGCATGTGGAAAAGTGAATCTTTCAAGTTGATCCGACCGATGTTCGCGTCGTGAGCGTCCCTGTACGACCCAATTTGGGCATGTGCTATAGACAAGTAGCGTAGAACCTCGATTTCCTGCTTGATATCAGCACTGATCTTCAATATCTCCAGGCATGCATTTAAGCTGTCGATCGCTGCTGCCGGCGCCTTCCTTTTAAGCGCGATTTGAGCATAAGCGACCAATCCGTTCACGACATATGGGAGATCATTGTTCTTTCGGGAGATGGTCAACGATTCTGCGATCAACATCTCTGCCGGCTCGAGTGTGTCTTGATCCAGATAAATCAGTGCCAAGTTAATTCGGGCCGCGGCGCCGATCAGTTTTGCTTCAACCGTGTCGGACCGGCTAATTACCTCTCGATTCAGGGATTTTGCTTTTTCCAATTCTCCTTTCTCATAGTACGCGTTGGCAAGGTTCGCTCTGGTTGAGATCGAGTTGCGCGCAAAACCAATGCTATCGTTGATCGCGATCGCAGCTAAATTCTGCTGGATTGCTTCATCGTAATTCTTCAGGTTAAGATGAACACTTGCCATCGAGGAATGAATGGCGGCTAAGGATCTATAATCGTTCGCCCCTCTGCAATATTCAACAGCTCGCATGCTCTCTTTCATAGCACGCTCCGCATTAAGCATGCGCGCATGAATGCTGGAAAGACGTGCATGGGCTTCGCACATTTTACTGGTATCGCCTAACTGCACTGCAACTCCCAGACTTTGCTCCAATAGGTCCATTCCGTCTACCACGTTTCCATTGATACTCATGGAGTATCCCATCAAGCCAAGGATTCTGAATTCACTGTCCTTGTCAGTCAGTTCACGGCTAAGATCTAAGGCCTGTTGGTAATGAAAAATTGAGCTATCGAAATTGGCCATGACGTGGAAGATCTCCCCCTTGCTTTCCAGACATAAGAGTAGGACTTCTTTGTAGTCGATCGTTCTGGCGTCCTTTTGCAGTACTTCACATAGTTCCAATGCCAAAGTTGGCGCAGAGTAAGTGATGTTCCAGATGGAGTCTGCTAGCTGATCAAGCTTTTCTCGATCGGTTTGCCCAAAACTGAAGGTCGAAACCCCACAGAGTATTATAAGAAGGACGTGGTGTATTGTGAGCGGCATGACATACGGTTGATGGCGATGGGCAAGATAGTTATTCGTTGCGCTTTGTAAAATTTAGTAGCGTGAATCGCAACTAGGGTAATTCCCCAACGATCAACTCATTGCTCCGATTCCCAGTGGTGATCCATTTCTGCGGCAGCTTGGCTTACCCATGCTTGAGGCTCCATCAACGTTTTCTGGTCTATCCAGATCACCTTGCCGTAAACCGCATCGGTCAAACAGATCTCAGGAACTCCTCCGCCAATGGATTCGCCATTTTCTCCTGCGCGCGAAACCACTGTCGTGAGCCAGAAGAACCGGGTCTTTCCATTCACTTTTCGAACAAAAGGGCGTGACTCGGCGGGGAAGTTGACCGACCAATCGTAGTTCTTTTTGCTTTCGATGATCTTGGAGGAGATCGCACCGCTGCCAATGAATTTCTCTCGACGGTGATTCAAGAAGTAGATCTTCTCATCGCTATCCCCAGGAATGAATAGGCTCAGACTCAAGCCTTTCTTTTCTTCTTCGAAGGGCTCCAAGCCAAAGTAGTTGTACAACTTGCCATTGCCTGCGATGGTGAAGTGCGTGATGTAAGGCATCTGCTTTTGGTCGTTCGCTACTTTAGGAATACGAATGTCTCCTTCATGGTAGCCGGGCATAGGAGCCAAGAAGCCATTCGCGAATTTGAAACTGTTCGCAATGTATGAGAGTACGGGTTCAGGTTGTAAGTTCTGTCCTTTCAAGTATGGCGTTTCTAAGACCTCCTCGGGTGAATAGTAAATGCCTTTGCCCTGATATACTCTTGGAAAATACGTGTCTGCCGGTCCTTCTTGTTCAATGACATAGACACCGCCAAAAGTGGGTATCGGAAATACGAACCCTTGCCATCGGACCAAGGGTACCACTTGCACCCATATACCTGAATCATTCTGCAAGTAAACAGGCTCGGCGGG
>CAZPEQ010000096.1:0-8305 GCA_964585605.1 uncultured Weeksellaceae bacterium
ATACATAAACTCCCGTAGGGTCGACCCCAGGGGTAAATAGACCATTGTGTGAAACCCCATTTGGATCGATCCAGATACCTCCAAAACTTGGTGCACCACCTAACAAATTGAGTAAGGGCACAGTAGGCGAAAGATCGCAAATACTCACGGAAGCATCAAGCCCTGCATTCGGCATGGTATTCACATTGACGGTTACCTGCGCACTGGAACTACTGCAGGGAAAAACACCCGCCAACGTGTAGGTATACACTCCGGGAACATCCACAGCAGGATCGAACGAAGCCGATGTTGCTCCACTAGGCCCGGTCCAGATACCTCCGATCGAAGGTGCACCACCTAATTGAGTGAATAGATCAACGGGGATACCATCACTGCACAGGTCAATCGTGGCATCGGTGCCAGCATCCACTGCGTTCGAGACATTTACGGTTACGCTCGCCATGGCATCAGGACAAGGCCCGTTACCAGGCACTGTATACGTATACACTCCTGCCTGATCGACCGCAGGATCCATATTACCCGAAAAGGGAGCGCCAGCAGGATCCATCCACCCACCACCTAAACTAGGTGCGCCCCCTAACACCGTGAATAGATCAATGATCGGGTCACTTGAACAAACGGTCAAGGAATTACTGAAGCCAGCACTACTCGGCAAAACCGTATTCACTGTTATTCCAGCAGAATCCTCTGGACATGAACCCGGGCCTTGCAGCACATAGTAGTAAATGCCATCAGGATCGGACGTGGGGTCGAATAGGCCACTGAAGGGATCTCCATTAAAATCATTCCACACTCCACCTGGCAGAGGTATTCCCCCAAGATTCAAAAACAGATCAGTAACCGGACCACTATTGCATAAGGTCAAGGTTGTATCGTTACCAGGCTCTGCTTGTTGGTTAATGACCACATTGACCAATGATTGAGCATCCGTGCATGGAGCAACGCCAGCAACGGTGTACGTGTAAGTACCTGAAATACCAGTAGCCGGATCCAACACCCCACCTGCAACTACCACGTTATTCGGGTCAGTCCAGATACCACCCGGGTCAGGAGCACCTCCTAAAAGCGTTAACAAATTCAGCGTTGGGTAGGTTTCGCATAGATCCCAGAATGTGTTGGTGCCACTGTTTGGCACAGGGGCAAGATTCACCGTAACGACAGCCTGCGCATTGCCACATGCTGCGCCACCACCAACCGAATACGTATAGTTACCGCCAAGATCCACGGTTGGGTCGAAGGGTTGTGTAAATGGGTTGCCGCTCGGATCAGTCCACACACCACCAACATCAGGCGTGCCTTGAAGTGCAGAGAACAAGTCTACAGGTAAACCAGCAGCACATAGCGTTAAGCTACCGTCCATGCCAGCATCAACAGTAGCACCGAGGGTTGCAATGACTGAGGCCGAAGAACCTGCACAGCCACTTACCGCTGGAAAGGAATACACATACGTGCCGGGTATATCAACCATCGGATCAAAAGGTTGCACGAAGGGATTACCATTCGGGTCAGTCCAAACTCCTCCAGGATCTGCCGCGGTCAACACGGTAAAAAGGTCTACAGCAGGATCTATACTGCAAAAGGTTTGGCTACCCGATGTACCTGCATTCAGAGGCGTTCCAATACTAACCGTAACCGTGCTACTTACATCAACACAAGGCGCCGTTCCCGAAACGGTGTACGTATAAATTCCTGGTGCATTGGTTCCTGCATTGAAGTTCCCTCCAAAGGGATTCCCTGCAGGATCAGTCCACATTCCTCCTGGATCAGGGGCACCACCTAAACTATCAAGCAGTGGAAAAGGAAATGCTAATGCACACGCCATCGCGGTTCCTGATACACCAGCATTTGGGGTTGCTATATAGGAAACGGTAACGGTTGCAGATACGTCTGGGCATCCACCCGCTCCTAAAATCGTGTACGTGTAAATGCCTGGCGCATTGAATGTCGGATTAAAGATTCCACTATGCGCCGCGTTGAAAGGGTCGGTCCACATACCCCCTGGGTCAGGTGTTCCCCCTAAAGCTCCATTCAGATTCGTTACTGTGCCGAAACCGCAGAACATGAGCTGCGAGTCCATACCTGGATCCGCACCAGCAACAACATTCACCGTTACTACGGCGCTGGCCGAACCACACGGTGGAGCGCCGGGAATCGTATACGTGTAGCTACCGGGTGTTTGCACGCCCGGTGTAAAGTTAACCGTGGTAGGGGCGCCTGTAGGTCCGATCCAAGCACCTCCAGGATCCGGCGTTCCTCCCAAGGCATTGAACAGATTCACAACTGGGCCGCCAGCACACACATTGATCGTGGCATCAAGTCCTGCGTCAAGCCCTCCACTAATGTTAACCGTTACCATGGAGCTTGCATCAGAACATGGGGGAATGCCAACCAAGTTGTAGGTATAAATTCCGGCTGGGTCATTTTGCGGATCAAGAGTGCCCGAATGAGGCAGGCCGTTCGGATCAGTCCACGTTCCTCCAGGGGTGGGAGCACCGAATAATCCAGTGATCAGGTTAACCGGGCCCCCAACATTGCACAGGTTTAACGTGGCTCCTATACCTGCATTAGGCACCATGTTGATAGATACAGAAACCACGGCCGAAGCATCTGCTGCACCACATACACCGGGAACCGTATATGTATATGCGCCGTCAGGATCCGTTGCGGGATCTAGCGTACCGCCATGTGGGCTGCCATTTGGAAATGTCCACGTTCCTCCTGGATCAGGTGTACCTCCCAACTGTGTGTAGAGATCAACTGGGCCATCACTCTCACAAAGCAGTATGGAATTGTCAACGCCAGGATCAGGTGATACACCGTTGTTGAATATGGCCACATTGATAGCCGCTAATGCCAAGTTCTCTATTGGGCACGAGCCATCATTCGCGGTAAGTATGACGTTGACCGGACTTTCATTGATATCGGCTGTCCAGCAGAAGGTAGCCGTAGCTGGGTTCGTTCCGGCCACGGTTAAGGTTGCTCCTGCGGGCATGGTAGCCGCAGCAGCGGTTACGGCCAGCACATCTGCTGGATCCGGATCGGTGAAGGTCACATCAACACAGAATACTTCTCCATCGCAAGTCTGAATACTGTTGGCACCCGTTATCGTGCCCGCCGTATTATTTGAAATAGCTGCGGAGTTTGGCACATTGCCCGTGCAGGCCAATACAATGACCATCATGTCTCGAGTAACCGAACCAACCAAATCACCGGCTGCGTTGTATTCCTCTACCAACACTGCTACGACGTAGTTGCCGATAGTGGGTGCTGTAAAATTCAACTGTCCCGTAACGGGATCAAGCGTTACGACCGGAAATGGCACCGCACCCGAAAAGCCAGCTTGATAAAAGATCGGCGTTGGAATTGGTGCACTCCACTGAGCATCAACTAAGGAATATACCAATGAATCTCCATCCGATTCGAGCACACCGAAGTTGTAGGTAATCGGTTGATTTACGCACACGTACGGTATAAAACCGTCATTGAACATGGGTGAGTTATTGCACGGCGCCGTAGCACTATTCAATACAGCTTCCACATATGTACCAAAAGTACCTACCGCATTTGCCGTAATTGACCGACAACAATCTGCCCAACTGATACGCCAACCATCACAGTTAGCCAGGTTAACGATAGTAGTGAACTGATACAGCTCTGTGCCCGGCAACGATCCTCCACTGCATGTGCTGTTCGGCAAAGACGCTGCACATATTTGCGAAACCTCTGTTCCCGCACTCACGGGTAAATTCTGCACCATAAAGCTTGTACCGCAATCCGAATCGAACTGCAAATCCACGGGAATCAATGGCGCTCCGCTACAATCCCGATATAAGTTCAACGTGATCTCGTATGAGGTACCTCCCAAGCAGGTATATTCAATATCCGCAGCAAGAACGTGGTTAGCAGATGCCCTACCAACCGCCAAGAAGGCGCACAAAAGCACGACCGATCTGATCAGGAAACGACAAGAACTCAACATGTCTCGTTTGTTCATGGCCACGCGCGCGTACAGTATAGTACAGCCGAAGTGCAAAGTTAGGCCTTTCAACCACCCCAAAACAGCTTAATTAGCTTGTTATTCACGCAATCCAAAGGATAATATTGACGCAACAAGTAATTAACCGAAATACTTGCGAAAAGATGTAGATTTACGCTGCTAAAAGCCGGATGCTCAAAATGTTGACTGCCTTCTATAGACCAAGTTTGGCCGCTAGTATCGTTTTACTGAGTTTCTATTCCAATGCTCAGGTCGATACAACTTCATCTGACGTTTTAGATTCTTTGGGTGGAGCTCCTATTGGTTCTTCGTTCATTCTCTCCGAATCTGACTTGGACTCTGAACTTGGCGGTCAAGATATTTCAGGTCTACTTCGCGCTTCGCGCGATGTTTTCTCCTCGACTGCAGGATTCAACTTTGGCACTGCCCGTTTTCGCATTCGCGGATTGGATGGGGATCATACCAACGTATTCATCAATGGTATTACCATGAACGACTTGGAAACAGGTCGCGCCGCGTGGTGGCAATGGGGAGGGCTAAATGATATTACCAGATACCAAACCTCCCGTACAGGCATACATGGCTTACGCACAAGTTTCGGTGGCATCGGTGGGCATTCGCTTATCGATGCTCGAGCGACCGCTACGCGAAAAGGAACACGTGTATCATATGCGAATTCGAACAGCAATTACAGCAATCGGATCATGTTCACCCATGCTACGGGTATGCAGGAGAACGGTTGGGCATTTGCCGTTTCGGGGTCACGCCGCTGGGCCGAAGAAGGTTTTATAGAAGGAACATTCTATGATGCTTACGCCTATTACCTATCTGCTGAAAAAAAATTAAACGAACGATTCTCGGTAGGTGCGGTAGCATTTGGAGCACCTAATGTGCGAGGCTTACAGGGCCTTGCCGTTCAGGAAGCATATGATCTGACCGGCTCCAACTATTACAACCCCAACTGGGGTTTCCAAGATGGTAAAAAGCGGAACGCACGGGTCAGTGACGCACACAGACCAACTGGGATCATCAGTCTCTACGGTGATCTCGATGAAAACACAACCTGGAATACTTCCGTTGCGTACACGTTCGGGCGCAATGGAAGAAGCTCATTGAATTGGTATGACGCCCGCGACCCACGACCCGATTATTACAGGTACTTACCCAGCTTTTTTGAAGCGGACGGAGACGAATTCTTGACTGCTCAAGCTACCCAAGATTGGCAGAATGGCGTGGGTACTCAAGTTGATTGGGGCCAACTGTACTTTGCCAATACCAAGAACCTGTTCAGTCTTGAGGATGCCAATGGTGTAGAAGGAAACACTCTTATCGGGAATAGAAGCAAGTATATTGTTGAAGAGCGCCGAAATGATATCAGTCGGTTCGCTGTTAATTCGGTTTTGACAAAGAAACTTTCGAATCTATCCACCGTGAGTGGAGGCGTGAATGTGATCAGTCAAGGGAATCGTTTGTTCAAAACGGTCAAAGATTTGTTAGGTGGCGATTTTTGGGTGGATGTTGATCAGTTTGCTGAGCAAGATTTTCTAGACCCAACGGTTTCTCAGAACGACCTAGCGAACCTTAATAATGCGGTCGGGGTTGGCGACGTCTTTGGGTATGACTTCACGCTTAGGACCACCCGTTATGAAGTTTTCGGGCAGTACGAGTTTGAGAATAGTAAATGGCAAGCTTATGCCGCTGGACAGCTTGGTCTGGGTCAAATCTGGCGTGACGGCGCTTTCCAGAATGGCCGCTTTCCGGATAATTCGCTCGGTCGTTCTGAGGTTCAGAACTACGCACTTGCAGGTGTTAAGCTTGGTGCCACTTACAAGCTTAATGGGCGCAATTTTGTTACCGGAAATCTAGCCGCGCAGATTCGCCCACCATCAACACGTGATGCATTTGTTTCAGCACGTGTGCGTGACGATGCTGTGCTAGGGCTCACAGAAGAAAGAGTATTCTCAGGCGACCTGAGTTATGAGGTTCGTTACGCAAAGTTGAAAGGTCGAGCTACGGTGTTCTATGCGGAAGTGAACGATCAAGTTTGGAATAGAAGCTTCTACCACGACGAGTTGAGAACGTTCGTGAATTACACCATGGAAGGTGTTGACCAGCGACACATGGGTGTTGAGTTTGGTGTTGAAGGACAATTGAATCAGACCTTAAGTGCCACTGCCGTTGTTGGCCATGGTGAATACATCTACAACTCCCGCCCCGTTTCGAAGATCACCGCGGACAACACGCAGGAAGTTCTAGCTGAAGACCGCTTGGTTTACCTGAAGAACTTTTTCATAGGAGGTATGCCGCAGACCGCAGCTTCCATCGGCTTGCGTTACAATTCACCCAAATACTGGTTCGTTGGAGCTAACGCAAATTACTTCGGCAACATATTCTTGGATCCTAATCCCGACCGACGAACGGAAGAAGCTGTGACTAATTTAGTTACTCAAGACACCCAATTAGATATCATTTTAGGGCAAACAGAATTAGAGGACAACGTTATCGTTGGCCTGTATGCCGGCAAATCTTGGCGAACCAAGAAGCGTCATTTTATTCGCGTTAATGTTAGCGTGAGCAACTTACTCGATGAGCAAGACCTTGCGGTTGGCGGATTCGAACAGCTTCGGTACGATCGAACGGATATTGATCGTTTCCCGCCACGGTTAGGCTACTTGTACGGCCGAAATTACTTCGCCATGGTATCCTATTCATTCTGAGATCGATGAAAAACAAAATGAAACAGTTCAACCTGAAAGCCGTCGCGTTGGCAATGATCACGACGGTTGCTTTCATTTCTTGCGACAAGGATTTTGACACACCTCCTGTGCCCACACTCCCAGAGGGTTCTATATTGACTGTTCAAGAATTACGCGACCTGTTCGTAGGCAGTGAAGTCAGGTTTGAACAACCTATGTCCGTTTACGGTGTGGTCACGGCAGATGAAAGTAGCGGCAACTTATTCGAGAGCGTTTATGTTCAGGACAACACGGCGGCGATCAACCTCCGGCTGCAGTTCAGTGGTGGGCTTAGTCAAGGTGATTCCATTCGCATCTTTTTGCCAGGAACTGTATTGTCTTCCTTCAGTGGCATGCTGCAGTTGGATTCAGTAGACGTGGACAACAATATCGTTAAGCAGGCTGTGAACGTGTTCAAAGCGCCAACCTTGACAACCATTCCGCAGATCAATACCAGCCAACAAGCTCGTTTGATCCGACTAGAGAATGTTGAGTTCAGTGTTAACGAGTTGAGCAATACCTATGCTGATCCTATTAACCTCTCCACCTTAAACCGAACACTGGTTAATTGCGATGGTGATGAGATCATTGTCCGCACAAGTGGCTTCGCCAATTTTGCAGGGCTTGGTATACCGATCGGCAATGGAGATTTTGTTGCTGTGGTATCTGAATTCCAAGGTACCATGCAGTTACTCATCCGTGATATAGATGAGATCCAATTAAACGGTACCCGTTGCGATAGCATGGCCGTTACGGTTTGCCCACCTGTTGGTTCAGTCAACCAGCCGTTTGATCTGATTACTGACAATGTAGATTTTACTGAGATGTGTTGGAGTAACATTGCTGCAGTAGGTAGCCGCATTTGGCGTGGAGATGAGTTCCAGGGTGACCTGCGGCTCCAGGCCACGGCCTTCGGCTCTAGCGATGCCAGCAACGTCATGTGGTTAATCAGCCCAAACATGCAATTCACATCTGGCATGACCTTGAATTTCGATACGCAGAAAGGGTTCTATACACATGACCCATTTGACGCATTCATTAGCACGGATTTCAACGGATTCAATGTAGCATCGGCAACATGGAACCCAATTACAGCAACAGAAGCCGGTATAAGTGACCCTGATAACACGTGGATCCCGTCTGGCAATATTCCGCTAGATGGACTTGTACCAGCAGGCTACACAGGCAATTTTTACATTGGCTTCAGCTACACAGGTAGTGATCCCAATGGTCAAACCACAAGCTATCGCGTGGATAACATCGTTATCCAATAGAAGACCACATTCCTAACAACATGTACCTAATGAAACATCTTTACACCTTGGCGATAACCTTGACCTTTGCGTTTTCCGCGCAAGCACAGGTCGTATTTCAAAGTGACCTGAGCGATTGGCTGGGAGGTATCCCTACCGATTTTTTCGGCGCGAGAACTAGTACCCCAGCAGACAGCGCTACGGAGGTAATGAATAACGTGATATTCGGCACTTCAGCTGCAAATTTGGTAAATGCATCCATGGCGCATGACCGATTCACAACGCAGCCATTACCTATGCAAGACGGCGATGTATTCACC
>CAZPEQ010000097.1:0-8268 GCA_964585605.1 uncultured Weeksellaceae bacterium
ATGGTTTGGTCACCGTTCTGCTCACTGATACGCGAACCGGCCTCATTACCGTGCATGATGCTACAGGACGATCCGTATTACAACAATCATTCGACGGCACACAAGAAACCCTCGATCTGCGTAAGGAACCGACAGGTGTTTATCTGATCACGGTAGAGACCGATCAAGGCTCTTTCTACGAAAAGGTGGTGATTGAGTAAGCGATCTCTCTTGGGGTTTTGCGCATAGTGTGATGCACGAGCGAAGCCGTATTGTACAAGGTGGGAGATGTCCGGAATCCTATGCATTAACGCAGGGTCAATCTGTCTTCCGTGTCCAGATATACATGCTGCCCGCCCAGTTATTTGATCGAGCTAACCACTTATGAACTGGTGAATAACTGTTCAAGAGAGCCCCTCATGTCAGTGCCGCTAACTTCTACATTCGTCTCATAACCAAACACTTCCAACAACATGCGTTCATCATCTATTGTATTGAGTTTTGCCCTGTTAGCGAGTTCGGCTTTTGCCCAACAAACGCCCGTTGTCGAGTGGCAAAAGGTGCTCGGCGGATCGGGTGATGATCTTGCCTATTCAATTAAACAGACCAACGACGGCGGGTACGTGCTGGCAGGACACGCAGGGTCGCCTGATGGAGATCTGAGTGTTGACCCGACCAAAGGCGCATGGGTCATCAAGCTAGATAGCAGCGGAAACATGCTTTGGCACAATCGATTTGGCGGGTCGGATTTTGAACAAGCCCATGGGATTCAACAGACCAATGATGGGGGGTTCATTTTAGCGGGAGTCACGAGGTCTAACAATGGAGATGCAAGCGGTAACCATGGGCTGGATGACATGTGGGTTGTCAAGATCAGCGCCCTGGGGAACCTAAGTTGGCAAAAACAACTAGGAGGGGCAAACAGAGACGTAGCAAATGCAATTCAGCAAACCAGCGATGGTGGGTTCATCGTAGCTGGGTACACCAAATCCAACGACGGAGATGCGCTCGGCAATCATGGAGGGGAAGATATATGGGTGGTCAAATTGGACGCTCAGGGAAACATAAGCTGGCAAAGACAATTAGGGGGTTCATCAGATGAACGCGCTTTTTCGATCCAACAGACCAATGATGGAGGTTATGTTGTTGCAGGATTTACCGAATCCAACGATGGAGACGTAAGTGGCAACCACGGTTCCTCCGATTATTGGGTGCTCAAGTTAAATCCGCAAGGGTTCATAAGCTGGCAGGTCGCCTTGGGAGGATCGGATGACGACAGGGCAGCTTCTGTCCAACAGACCAATGATGGGGGCTACATTTTAGCTGGGTGGAGTCTATCCAACGACGGTGACGTAAGCGGCAATCATGGGTTGGGAGATACTTGGGTGATCAAACTGGATGACCTGGGCGGTATGATTTGGCAAAAATCGCTTGGGGGGTCGGATTGGGATGCAGCTGGCTCCATTCAACAAACCACAGATGGGGGTTATCTTTTAGCGGGTTCTAGTTCCTCTAATGACGGTGATGTAAGCGGCAATCATGGACTGGAAGATATGTGGGTGGCCAAGCTGGATGAATTGGGCAACATGAATTGGCAGAAATCACTTGGGGGCGCGAGCATCGAAGCAGCGCGGTCCTTCCACCAAACCACCGACGGTGGTTACATCATGGCCGGCTACACCGATTCTAATGATGGGGACGTAAGTGGCAATAACTTTGCCAATTCAGGCCTGATCAGTTTGTGGGTGGTCAAACTCAGCCCTGACCTATCCACAGACATCATGGAAGAACCTGACCCCTTATTCGCCTTGTACCCTAACCCGGTCAACGACGAGCTTTTCATCACACTTCCAAGTGAAGATCAAGGATTTGTTCAAGTCCATGACCTGAAGGGGAAACTGGTATTGAGCGAGTCGTACAATGCAGCGCGTTTCAACCTTGATCTGGGTACACTCAAACCAGGGCCCTACACCATCTCAATTAATGGGAACCACCTTGTTTGGAAGGAAAAATTAATCAGGCAGTAAACGCTCAAACAAGGCTTTTCACTTTCGCGCCGCGCCGCGCACCGATTATTTCACGCACGGCTGCGACCAAGGCTTTATCATCGTAACCGCATTCAGCGTAAAGCTCAGGCTGCGTGCCATGTTCGATCCAACGATCAGGAATACCTAGACGCTTTACCTGCGCTTGATAGCCGTGATCGGCCATAAACTCAAGAACAGCAGAACCTAGTCCACCTTGTATGCAGCCGTCTTCAACCGTAACGACCTTGTCGAATTTGCCGAAGATCTCATGCAACAACAACTCGTCTAGCGGCTTTACGAAACGCATGTCGTAATGCGCAACGGAAAGTCCTTCGCTCTCTAACTTATCAATGCCTTTGGCCGAAACATTGCCGATATGTCCAATGGTCAACACGGCAATATCAGCACCGGATCGCAGCTTGCGACCTGTGCCAACCTTAATCTCTTTGAACGGCGTTTTCCATTCGGTCATAACGCCTTTCCCCCGGGGATAGCGAATGCTGAACGGGCCTTGATCCGGCAATTGCGCTGTGTACATCAAGTTGCGCAATTCTTCTTCATTCATGGGCGCACTTACGACCATATTGGGTATGCACCGGAAATAAGCCAGGTCGAATACCCCGTGATGTGTAGGCCCATCTGCTCCGGCAACGCCAGCGCGATCTAGGCAGAATACCACGTTCAGCTTTTGCAAGGCTACATCATGAACGACCTGATCATAAGCGCGCTGCATGAACGAGCTGTATATGTTACAGAAGGGCACCAAGCCTTGCGTGGCCATGCCTGCGCTGAATGTTACAGCGTGTTGCTCTGCAATACCCACATCGAAAGCACGATCGGGCATCGCCTTCATCATAATGTTCAACGAGCACCCAGTAGGCATAGCTGGTGTAACGCCTACTATACGTTCATTCTTCTCTGCCAACTCCACGATCGTATGGCCAAAGACATTCTGGTACTTAGGCGGCTCCGGACTCTTTGGAACCACTTTGATGATCTCTCCTGTTTCTTTGTTGAATAAACCCGGTGCATGCCAAATAGTAGGACTGCCTGCTTCCGCGGGGGCATACCCCTTCCCTTTAACGGTAACGGCATGTAGGATCTTCGGGCCAGGAATGTCCTTCAGGTCTTTCATGACCTTTACCAGGTGGTCCACATCATGTCCATCAACTGGTCCAAAATAACGGAAGCTCATGCTCTCGAACATGTTGCTCTCCTTGATAAGTCCCGACTTTACAGTATCCTGCACTTTCTTGGCGATAGCTTGAGCATCAGGACCGAATTTGCTCACTTTTCCAAGTAACTTCCAAACTTCGTCCTTGACCTTATTGTACGAGCGACTTGTCGTTATGTCCGTTAGATATTCTTTGAGCGCACCCACATTCGGGTCAATGCTCATGCAATTGTCGTTAAGCACGACCAACAAGTCACTGTTCTCAACACCTCCGTGGTTCAGTGCTTCAAAGGCCATACCAGCCGTCATAGCACCATCGCCGATAACCGCTATGCTCTTCCGATCCTCCTCACCTTTCAACCGGCTAGCAACCGCCATGCCCAATGCCGCCCCAACAGAAGTCGAACTGTGGCCAACACCAAACGTATCATACTCACTTTCAGTGCGTTTCGGAAATCCGCTTATGCCTTTATAGATGCGGTTCGTATGGAAGACATTCCGCCTACCGGTCAACATTTTGTGCCCGTACGCCTGATGGCCAACATCCCACACCAACTGGTCGTAGGGTGTATTGAACACATAATGCAAAGCCACCGTTAGCTCCACTACACCTAGGCTGGCACCGAAATGCCCGCCTTTAGTGCTGACTGCATCGACAATAGCATCACGCAACTCAACGCATACTTGCTGCAATTGATGCTCATCGAGCTCACGAAGATCAGCAGGAAATTGAATATGCTCTAGCAAAGAGGTAGAACTCATGCGTGGCTTGTGTCTTTTCGAGAATAACAAAATTAAGGAATGAGATGTTCGTTAAGTCCTCTTAACGTCGTTTCTTCTTCAGACCTTATTCTTGGTTAGGCACTAATTCGCCAATTTGAGTTAAATAGATATAAGAGAAGAAGGCGGACATATCGCCCACCTCCTCCTCTTATTATCATCTGGTTCGCAACAAGATCTTTACTGCTTCACGACTTTTTCTACGAGCTGCTGCCCGCCATCAGTCAAGGTCAAGAAGTAGACTCCGTTCGGCAGATCGCCGAGATCCACATTCAGTGTTTGAGCTAGTGATGTGGTAATGGTCGGCAAGTCTGCACCAACCACTTTCCCGGTCAAGTCTAACAATTGCATGGTAGCCGTTGCCGGGTTAAAACCAGCAACCTCAACAGTCAATACATCTTCGACAGGGTTTGGGAAGGTACCTAAGGAAACCGTGCTGTTCTCCTCAACACCAACTCCTGTAACTTCCGTAACCACCACATCATCAATGTAGTAGTCTGAGTCCTCGCCAGTTGCTGCCGTTGAGAAGAAGTTAACCGCCGCCAGGACATTTACGCCTAACATACCGTTGTTCTGAAACTCCCAAGGCCAGGTATGCACACTTGTACCGCCAATTGTTAGCTCAGCCATTGAAGCATCTAGATCAATACTGACCAGCACATCTGTCCATGCAGCGTTCGTATAGTTGAAAGCAGCCGAGTTATTTCCGTTTGCGTTGATGGTACCCGTACCGCTCATACTAAAGAACACGTCTAAACCCCATTCGAAGTTCTGACCCGCTGGTTCCCAAGTATGAAGAACGTTGAAATACGCTCCAGCACCTTGCTCAACGTAAATCCTGAATTCTATATCGTACACACCAGTGGTCTGATCGCCGAGCGGCAATACCATGTCTTGATCACCGCCGCCAGCGGGGCCCATAACACGCATTGAGTTCGCTCCTGAAGCAGCGTAGGTATCAGAAATCGGTCCGTCATTCGTTCCTGGCACATCCAGCCAAGTAGTGAACGCCGGAGAAACAACGCCAACCAGATCACCAACACCATAAGCATCAAAATCTTCCTCCACGACGATTGTCTGGGAGAATGCTGAAAAAGTAAGGTAAAGGGCACTAACTGAGAGTAAGGTTCTTTTCATTTTACAAGGTTTTAGTAACGTTTAAGCCCAAACAAGGTAATGCAAAAAACGCAAGTCAGACCGTTCAGCACAGGCTAGTCACCGAAGCCCCACGAAAAGTTATCTTTGCACACCTTTTTCAAACCATGGGTGATTTCCGTGAATACAGTGATTTAGACCTGCCGAAAGTTGCGGCGGATATGCTTCGTAAATGGGAGGTTGAGAAAACCTTCGAAGAAAGCATCGAACTTCGAAAAGACGCCGAGCCATTCGTGTTTTTTGAAGGCCCCCCTTCAGCGAATGGCCTGCCTGGCATACACCACGTTATGGCGAGAACCATCAAAGACGTCTTTTGCCGTTTTCAAACACAAAAAGGGCGTCGTGTAGACCGCAAAGCAGGTTGGGATACCCATGGATTGCCCATCGAGTTGAGTGTAGAGCAAGAACTTGGTATCACCAAAGAGGACATCGGCAAGACGGTGACTATAGAAGCGTACAATCAGGCTTGTCGCAAGGCGGTGATGCGTTACACGGACATTTGGAACGATGTGACGAAAAAGGCGGGCTATTGGCTGGACTTGAGCGATCCTTATATCACCTACAAGACGAAGTACATTGAAAGTGTTTGGTACCAGCTCAAACAACTTTACGATCAAAACCTTATCTATAAAGGCTATACCGTACAACCTTATTCTCCCACAGCAGGAACCGGATTGAGCACGCATGAATTGAATCAACCCGGTACTTACCGCTCTGTAAAGGATACATCGGTAGTGGCCATGTTCAAGGTCATTGAAGATGAAAAAAGCCGTTTTCTCTTTGATGGCAACAATTTTGGAGATCTCTTCTTCGTGGCTTGGACCACCACACCATGGACCTTGCCAAGCAATACGGCGCTGACCGTAGGCCCTAAGCTGAGCTATGTGCGGGTAAAGACCTTTAACCCTTACACCCATGACCCGTGCACGGTCATTCTTGCAGAAGCCAGGCGGAGTTATTACTTCCCTGATGAGAATCACGTAAGTGAAGAGAACAGCTTTGATGGCTACGCCAAAACAGGTAAGCACATTCCCTGGGAACTGGCCGGCTCTTGGCAAGGCACTGATCTCTTGAATGTTAACTACGAGCAACTTCTCCCTTATGCCCAGCCTGAAGATGGGGAAGCGTTCAAGGTGATCACTGGAAATTTCGTTACGACCGAAGATGGAACCGGCATTGTACACACTGCTCCCAGCTTTGGCGCTGACGACCGCTTTGTGGCCAAAGAACATGGTATCGGCAGTTTAACCATGGTTGACCTGCAAGGCCGGTTCGTAGATGAAATGGGTGAATTTGCGGGTAAGTACATCAAGAACGAGTACTACCCGAATGGTGAGGCACCTGAGAAAAGTGTAGATGTTGAGATCGGCATTAAACTGAAGACCGCTGGGCGAGCTTTTCGTGTTGAAAAGTACGAGCACAACTATCCGCATTGCTGGCGTACTGACAAGCCGATCTTATACTATCCACTTGATTCGTGGTTCGTCAAAGTGACCGACCGTAAGGATGAGCTCATTGCCCTTAACGAAACGATCAACTGGAAGCCCAAAAGCACGGGAACAGGTCGTTTTGGCAATTGGCTTGAAAATATCCAAGATTGGAACTTGAGCCGTTCTCGCTTCTGGGGTGTTCCCTTACCTATCTGGAGCGACTCCGCTGGCACAGAGCACAAGTGCATTGGTTCCTTAGCTGAACTTAAGGAAGAGATCGCCGCCGCTATCGAAGCAGGTATCATGTCAACTGATCCGCTGGCCCATTTTGACCCCAAAGACATGGGGGACAACAATTACGACGGAATAGATCTCCATCGGCCATACGTTGACGAGATCATTTTGGTGTCATCCAGTGGCGAGGCCATGAAGCGCCAAACCGACCTAATTGATGTCTGGTTCGACAGCGGTTCCATGCCCTACGCTCAATGGCACTATCCCTTCGAGAACAAGGAGCGCTTTACCAAAAACTACCCCGCAGATTTCATTGCAGAAGGAGTGGATCAGACCCGCGGTTGGTTCTACACCTTACATGCAATAGCCACCTTGAACCACCAAAGTGTTGCTTACAAGAATGTCGTGAGTAATGGCTTAGTGCTCGACAAGCAGGGCCTTAAGATGAGCAAGCGGCTGGGCAACGGAGTGGATCCATTCGAGACTTTAGACAAATATGGCGCCGACCCCGTTCGTTGGTATATGCTGAGCAATGCGCAACCGTGGGATAACCTCAAGTTTGATGTGGACGGCATTGCCGAGGTCCAGCGGAAGTTCTTTCGCGCCTTGAACAGTACTTATGGGTTCTTCGCGTTGTACGCGAATATTGATGGGTTTGACCATTCCGCAACTGTTGTCCCTGTGGCCGAAAGGCCTGAAATGGATCGCTGGGTGATCAGCAAATTGAACAGTTTGAACCAGTTGGTTGAAACGGCTTATTCCACCTTCGAACCAACCGATGCCGCACGGGCCATTCAGTCCTTCGTTGTAGATGACCTGAGCAACTGGTATGTGCGCTTGAATCGTCGCCGTTACTGGAAAGGAGAGGCTGGAGCGGATAAGGATGCCGCTTACCAGACACTGTATACCTGTTTGGAAACCTTGGCCATGCTATCGGCACCGATCGCACCTTTCTTCAGTGATCGCCTGTTCTGTGACCTGGAATCGGTCAGTGGTCTACGTGGAGTGGCATCTGTCCACCATACTAATTGGCCACAAGTTGAAGAATCCAGTATTGACCAGGATTTGGAGCAACGCATGGACCTTGCTCAACGTTGCACCTCATTGGTACTTTCCTTGCGCAAAAAGGAGAATTTGCGTGTTCGCCAACCGTTAGCTCGAATCCTCGTACCAATTCTTGATAGCGCCATGCGCACGCAGCTGACTGACATGCAAGAATTGATCCTTAGTGAAGTGAACGTGCATGCACTTGAATTGGTCGATCCAGATAAATCCAATTTAGTCAAGACCATTAAGCCCGATTTTAAGAAACTTGGGCCGCGTTTTGGCAAGCAAATGAAGGCTGTTGCTGCGTTAGTCAACAATTTCAGCCAAGAACAGATATCTAGACTGGAAGAAACAGGGTCATTGGAGGTGTACTTAGGAGAGGATCCAGCGGTCATCCAATTGGAGGATGTGGAGATCAGCACTTCCGACCTGCCTGGTTGGA
>CAZPEQ010000098.1:0-8223 GCA_964585605.1 uncultured Weeksellaceae bacterium
AAGCTTCTTGGCGATATAGACTTTAGCCAACTTCACGATACCTGCTGGAAGTTCATCTCCGATAGAGATCGCAAACTCCTTGCGCTTGTGCGCTCCAGCTATATCGTTTGAACGGATGTTGTAGTTGTGGATGAGGCGACGAACCAATTCATTGGTCTTATCATCACGCGTCCAACTTGTTGGGTTAACGGTAACGTAGTCGATGTTACCGAGCATCTTCTGGCTGAACTTAGCGCCGCTCTTAATAAGCTGCTCCTTGTACTTGTTCGAGATACCAGCAGAGGTCTTTCCTTCAACCAACTTGAACATTTTCTGGATCAACTCCGCTTTAAGCGCTGCTTGATCGGTCTGATGCTCTTTGGCCAATTCTTCGATAACCGCTTTCTCACCACTCTTGCTCTTGCGGTCTTTGATAGCCCGCGCAAAGAGTTTCTTCTCGATGACCACACCTCTCAATGAAGGTGACGCCTTCAACGAAGCATCCTTCACGTCTCCTGCTTTATCACCGAAGATCGCACGCAATAGCTTCTCTTCTGGTGACGGATCGGTCTCTCCTTTCGGTGTGATCTTACCGATGAGGATATCTCCTTCAGAGATCTCTGCACCAATGCGAATCAAACCATTCTCGTCCAAATCACGGGTAGCATCCTCACTTACGTTCGGGATGTCAGAGGTAAGTTCCTCCAAACCACGCTTGGTGTCACGCACCTCCATGGTGTACTCGTCAATGTGGATGGATGTGAAGATGTCTTCACGAACAATACGCTCAGAAATCACGATCGCATCCTCAAAGTTATATCCTTTCCAAGGCATGAATGCAACAGTGAGGTTACGGCCGATTGCCAATTCACCGTCTTCTGTTCCATATCCTTCGCAAAGAACCTGTCCTTTGTAAACCTTCTGACCTTTACGAACAGTCGGGCGCAGGTTAATGCATGTGCCTTGGTTCGTTTTCAAGAACTTAGTCAGTTTATATACTTTCTCGTCACCGTCAAAACTCACGCTACGCTCATCAGTGCTTCGCTTGTAGTCAATGCAGATCTCCAACGAATCAACGTATTTGACCGTTCCATCGCCTTCTGCAGTTGCCAATACGCGCGAGTCAAGTGCAACACGCTCCTCCAAACCAGTACCTACGATAGGTGCCTCGGGTCGTAAGAGTGGTACTGCTTGGCGCATCATATTAGAGCCCATGAGCGCACGGTTCGCATCATTGTGCTCCAAGAATGGAATCAAGGAAGCGGCAATGGATGTAATCTGGTTCGGCGCTACGTCAATCAAGTTGATCTCCGCTGGAGGAACGATCGGGAAGTCACCTTTCAAACGTGCCTTCACACGCTTGGTCAAGAAGTTCCCTTTTCCATCCACCTCTGCGTTCGCCTGTGCGATCATTTGGTTGTCCTCGTCCTCAGCCGATAGGTAGAAGATGTCTTTCTTGACATCCACTTTACCATTGGAGACCGAACGGTACGGTGTTTCAATGAAACCGAGCGAATTCACCTTGGAGTAAACACAAAGTGATGAGATCAAACCAATGTTCGGCCCCTCAGGAGTCTCAATCGTACAAAGGCGACCATAATGTGTGTAGTGCACGTCACGAACCTCGAAACCTGCACGCTCACGACTCAGACCACCAGGTCCCAGAGCCGACATACGACGCTTGTGCGTGATCTCACTCAACGGGTTGGTCTGATCCATGAACTGGCTCAGCTGGTTGGTACCGAAGAAAGAGTTGATCACCGAGCTCAATGTCTTGGCATTGATCAGGTCGGTTGGCGTGAACACTTCGTTGTCACGAACGTTCATACGTTCACGAATGGTACGCGCCATACGGGCAAGGCCTACGCCGAATTGGGTGTGCAATTGCTCACCTACGGTACGTACGCGACGGTTACTCAAGTGGTCAATATCGTCAACATCCGCATTGGCATTAACAAGGTCGATCAAGTACTGGATAATCTGGATGATATCCGCCTTGGTCAATACACGAACGCTCAACTCACTTTCTAAACCGAGCTTTCGGTTGATTCGGAATCGGCCTACTTCACCGAGGTCATAACGCTGCTCTGAGAAGAAGAGCTTGTCAATAACGCCACGCGCTGTCTCGAGATCAGGCGGTTCGGCGTTACGTAATTGTCTGTAGATCACTTCTACCGCTTCTTTCTCAGAGTTAGAAGGGTCTTTCTGAAGTGTGTTGTAGATGAGTGCGTAATCAGCTGCATTCACATCTTCCTTGTGTAGGATGATGGTCTTGGAGCCTGACTCTAAGATCTCTTCTAAGTGTACGTCCTCAATGATCGTCTCCCGGTCAATTAAGACCTCGTTACGCTCAATGGAAACCACCTCACCTGTATCCTCGTCCACGAAGTCCTCTACCCAAGACTTCAATACACGTGCAGCTAATTTTCTTCCTAGTGCTTTCTTGAGGTTCTTCTTGTTTACCTCCATCTCATCGGCCAAGCCGAAGATCTCTAGGATGTCCTTATCACTTTCGAATCCGATGGCACGGAAAAGTGTGGTAACAGGTAGCTTTTTCTTACGGTCGATGTAAGCATAAAGCACCTGATTGATGTCTGTAGCGAATTCAATCCAGCTTCCTTTGAATGGAATGACCCGTGCAGAGTAAAGCTTGGTACCGTTCGCGTGACGGCTTTGACCAAAGAACACACCAGGAGAACGGTGCAATTGCGAAACGATCACACGCTCAGCACCGTTAACGATAAATGCTCCTTTTGGGCTCATGTATGGAATTTGCCCGAGATACACGTCCTGCACGATGGTCTCAAAATCCTCGTGCTCAGGATCGGTACAATACAATTTCAGTTTTGCCTTGAGCGGCACACTGTATGTCAGACCACGCTCAATACACTCGTCGATGCTGTATCGCGGTGGATCGATGAAGTAATCCAGGAATTCGAGGACGAATTGGTTACGCGTATCAGTAATCGGGAAGTTCTCCATAAACACCTTGTAGAGACCCTCTGTTTCGCGGTTCTCTGGAAGGGTGTCCATCTGGAAGAATTCCTCAAAGGAACGAACCTGAATATCCAAGAAATCGGGATACTCAAGAGAACGTTCAGCTGAACCGAAATTGATCCGCTTGTTCGACTTAGAGATGGTGGTAGCCTGAGACATTTTGGTACTGATCGTTAATGATTATTGCAGCTACTACTGGGCAAAGCAGTAGCCATAAATAGGTTTAGGCCAGCCCGCCGTAGCGGGTGGCCCTTACCAAAAATTCGTCGGAGTTGTGATTACTTGATCTCAACTTCGGCTCCTGCATCTGTCAACTGAGTCTTCAGAGCTTCTGCTTCGTCCTTAGCAACGCCTTCTTTCAGCGCCTTAGGAGCAGAGTCAACCAATTCCTTGGCCTCTTTCAATCCCAGACCAGTTAATTCCTTAACTAGTTTGACAACAGCCAGCTTGCTTCCGCCAGCTGCCTTCAGGATAACATCAAAGCTGGTCTTCTCCTCTGCCGCGTCACCGCCGCCACCGCCGCCACCGGCTGCTACTGCGACCGCTGCTGCTGCAGGTTCAATACCATGCTCTTCCTTAAGGTACTCAGCTAACTCGCTTACCTCTTTTACGGTAAGGCCTACGAGTGAATCGCCGAGGGCTTTTACATCTGCCATTTTTGTCTTTGTTTGTATTGTTTGTTATGTGGAAGTGCGTAACGTCTTTATGTCTTAGGCTGCGCGCTCTTCGAGTGCTTTTACCAAACCGGCGATCGTGTTTCCACCGCTCTTCAAAGCGGAAACAACATTCTTCGCAGGAGACTGTAGCAAGGCAATGATATCTCCAATGAGTTCTTCCTTGCTCTTCAAATTACTTAGTGTCGTAAGTTGCTCATCACCGATGTAGACCGACTCATCGATCCACGCGCCCTTAAGCACCGGCTTATCGAAACTCTTACGGAATGTCTTGATCACCTTCGCTGGAGCATTGCTCACGTTAGCGAACATGACAGAGGTAGGCCCCACCAAGGTGTCGACCAACTCCCCATAATCACGATCCTCCACCCTTTCCATGGCTTTGCGGAGCAAGGTGTTCTTGACAACGGTCATTTTCACGTCGCTCTTGAAACACGCCCGGCGCAAGGCCGTTGTACTTTCCGCATCCAATGTGGATGTATCCGCAATATAAATCACTCCAGCGCCCTTGATCTGCTCGGTCAAGGAATCTATCATCTGGTCCTTTTCTGCTCTTGTCATCGCTCTTTTCGGATCAGTTAACCGTTCACGGAGCGGGTCTCAACTTTGACACCCGGGCTCATTGTGCTCGATAAGGTTATGCTTTTGATGTATGTTCCTTTCGCAGTAGCAGGCTTTAGCTTCACTAAGGTGCTCAATACTTCCTGCGCGTTCTCTTTGAGCTTACCAGCATCAAATGAACCCTTGCCAACAACGGCGTGAATAATACCTGCTTTATCTACCTTAAAGTCGATTTTACCAGCCTTGACTTCTTTGACAGCCTTACCCACATCCATTGTAACTGTACCTGTTTTAGGGTTCGGCATAAGACCACGTGGCCCCAATACACGACCCAAGGCACCTACTTTGGCCATGACGTTAGGTGTACAGATGATAACGTCAACATCAGTCCACCCGTCTTTGATCTTTGCAACGTAGTCGTCCAAGCCAACATGCTCAGCTCCCGCTGCTTTCGCTTCTTCTTCTTTCGCAGAATCGCATAAGACCAGCACGGATGTTTCACGACCAGTTCCGTGCGGAAGGCTTACTGTTCCTCGCACCATTTCTGTGCTTTTGCGAGGGTCTACACCCAAACGAACCGCAATATCAACGGTTGGATCGAATTTTACTTTTGAGATTTCTTTGATGATACGAGTCGCTTCTGCGATATCGTAACTCTTTTCCCTATCAAACTTGGATAGGGCTTCTTTTCTTGCTTTGCTTTCAGCCATTGCTCCTCGTTCGAATTAGTAGTTCTTATCTGCAGGTGCTGTGCCTCCTGAAACCGTCAAGCCCATGCTTCTAGCCGTACCTGCAACCATTTTCATGGCGCTATCAACGGTGAAGCAGTTGAGGTCCTGCATTTTATCCTCAGCGATGGCTTTTACATCATCCCAAGACACCTTACCTACTTTGGCACGGTTAGGCTCTCCTGAACCCTTCTTGAGTTTTGACGCCTCCAAGAGCTGAACAGCAGCCGGAGGGGTCTTGATAACAAAGTCAAATGATTTGTCAGCATAAACGGTAATTACTACCGGAAGCACTTTTCCCGCTTTGTCCTGTGTACGACCATTGAACTGCTTGCAGAAGTCCATGATGTTAACACCTTTGGCACCCAGCGCAGGACCGACTGGAGGTGATGGATTCGCAGCTCCTCCGCGAATCTGTAGCTTGATAAGCCCACTTATTTCTTTGGCCATCGTTTTTTGTTTTTGTCCTAGTTAGCGTACCGCAATACTGCAGCACTTGGACCAATTCAACCCCGCTATACGGGATTTCGTTTGTTCAACTTAACTTTCTTTTTCTACTTGCATGAAGCTCAACTCCAGTGGCGTTTTACGACCAAAGATCTTCACTTCAACTTTCAATTTTTTCTTCTCTTCGTTTATTTCTTGTATGGTACCGTTGAAATTGTTGAACGGGCCATCAATTACTTTCACTGTCTCCCCTACGGTATAAGGAATGAACATAGACTCCTCAGATTCAGCCAATTCATCTACTTTACCTAAGATGCGGTTCACTTCTGACTCGCGCATTGGCATGGGATCGCCACGCTTCTCCGCACCAAGGAATCCGATTACGTTCGGAATCTGACGCAAGGTGTGGATCACTTCTCCTCCTGAGATATCGGCCTCGACCAATACGTAGCCTGGAAAGAAGTTCCTTTCCTTACTGACTTTTTTACCAGCACGAATCTGAAATACTTTTTCTGTTGGTATCAGCACTTGAGCTACGTATGAGCCTAAGCTACTGCGCTCCATCTCCACCTCAATGAGTTCTTTCACGCGCTTCTCCTTCCCGCTTATAGCGCGGAGAACATACCATCTCTTTTTTGTTGTGCTGGTCTCCATTTACTTCAAAAATTCGTAGATGTAACCTAACATTCCCCTCCAAGGATTCCCTTCAACACCTGCATTCTGCACACCAAAGACCCAGTCCATTGCAAAGATGATAAGACTAACCAGAAGCGCTGAGATCAGAACGACCAACGAGCTACTTTGTAAATCCTTTGCCGACGGCCAAGACACTTTGTGCACCAGCTCGTGGTAGGACTCTTGGATGTATGTTTTTATACCAGCCATCTAGGCATATTTTTTTGTTGCACGGGTGGCAGGACTCGAACCTGCAACCTTCGGTTTTGGAGACCACTGCTCTACCATTGAGCCACACCCGTATTCGGCGCCAAAGGCCTGGCCCAAAAGGAACCAGGCCTGCTCATTGGCGTCGCTTCAATTAATTACTCGATGATCTCCGTGATCTGTCCCGCACCAACAGTACGTCCACCTTCGCGAATCGCGAAACGAAGACCCATGTTGATGGCTACAGGTACGATCAAGTTAACCTCGATCGTCACATTATCACCAGGCATAACCATCTCACGACCAGCTTCCAATACGATCTCTCCAGTCACATCCGTCGTACGGATGTAGAACTGAGGACGATACTTGTTATGGAATGGCGTGTGACGACCACCTTCTTCTTTCTTCAATACGTAGATCTCCGCTTTGAACTTCACATGAGGAGTGATGGATCCTGGCTTGGCGATAACCATACCACGACGGATCTGTGTCTTCTCAATACCACGAAGCAAAAGACCAACGTTATCACCAGCTTCTCCACGATCCAAGATCTTGCGGAACATCTCAACCCCCGTAACCGTACTCTTTAATTTCTCATCACCCATACCGAGGATGTCAACTTCCTCGCCAGAGTTGATAACACCAGTTTCAATACGACCGGTAGCAACTGTTCCTCGACCTGTGATTGAGAACACGTCCTCAACAGGCATCAAGAAGTCCTTGTCAACTTCACGTGTAGGAAGCTCGATATACGAATCAACAGCTTCCATCAACTCCATGATCTTCGGGGTCCACTCCGCATCGGCGTTCAAGCCGCCAAGTGCAGAACCTTGAATGATAGGCGTATTGTCTCCGTCGTACTCATAGAAAGAAAGCAGTTCACGTACTTCCAGCTCAACAAGCTCAAGAAGCTCAGCATCGTCCACAAGGTCAACCTTGTTCATGAACACAACCATACGAGGTACTCCAACCTGACGTCCGAGCAGGATGTGCTCACGCGTCTGAGGCATAGGACCGTCTGTTGCAGCAACAACGAGGATAGCCCCGTCCATTTGCGCGGCACCCGTTACCATGTTCTTCACGTAGTCAGCGTGACCTGGACAATCAACGTGTGCGTAGTGACGGTTAGCCGTCTCGTACTCTACGTGTGATGTATTAATCGTAATACCACGCTCTTTCTCTTCAGGGGCATTATCGATTGAGTCGAAACTTCTTGTTTCAGACAAGCCTGCGTCTGCAAGCACTTTTGTGATAGCCGCCGTCAACGTGGTCTTACCATGGTCGACGTGACCGATGGTACCGATGTTGACGTGAGGCTTGCTACGGTTGAACGTCTCCTTTGCCATTTTCTCGGTCGGTTTTCTTTTTTTACCTAGTTATTTACGCTAAATGGATCCTACGATCCTTTCCTATACTGTACCTTGATTGTCCTGTTGACTCTTGCTTATTCATTCTCTTCCGAGCCATTGACGGGATTTGAACCCGTGACCTCTTCCTTACCAAGGAAGTGCTCTACCACTGAGCTACAACGGCTGTTAGGCCGCTCACCCCTTTCTTCTTCAAAGAGAGAAGCGAACGCTATAGTGGTTGAGCGGGAGACGAGACTCGAACCCGCGACATTCAGCTTGGAAGGCTGATGCTCTACCAACTGAGCTACTCCCGCTTATTACTTTAGTTGTTCAACAGAGACCTAATTCTCTACTACTTCAACGAAAATCGTTGCCATGGTGCAGTTCAGGTCTCTTTGATTTCGTTTGTGGGGAGAGCAGGATTCGAACCTGCGAAGGTAAAACCAACAGATTTACAGTCTGTCCTCGTTGGCCGCTTGAGTATCTCCCCCCAAAAAGCAAAGAGCCAATGGAGGGACTCGAACCCCCGACCGGCTGATTACAAATCAGCTGCTCTAGCCAGCTGAGCTACATTGGCATCTTTTAAAATATTACTGATCAAAAAAC